>CANRQI010000008.1 GCA_947632835.1 uncultured Clostridia bacterium | reverse complement strand
CACCAAACTCTAAAAAAATCTTTTAATTTTATTTCATCTTGTGAAAAACCTCTTATTACTAATGTTGAAGTTTGAGAACCACAATTTCCTCCGGTATCCATAAGCAATGGAACAAAAGCTACAAGTATTGGTAATGCTGAAAAAGCATTTTCATACATTGTTATAACTCCTCCTGTAATTACTGAAGCCAACATTAAAAATAATAACCAAAATATTCTGTTTTTAGCATGTTTAAATACACTTGTTTTAAAATATGATTCATCACTTGGTACAACTGCAGCCATTTTTTCAAAGTCTTCTTCTACTTCCTCTTGCAAAACATCAATTGCATCATCAATTGTAATTATTCCAACTAACCTTTCTTCTTTATCAACAACTGGCATAGCAAAAAAATTATACTTATCAAACATTTTAGCTACATCTTCTTTATCTGTTAAAGTAGAAACTGTAATAACATTTGTATTCATTATATCCTTAATTTTTTCATTTCTATTAGCAATTAATAAATGTTTTATATCAATAACACCTATTATTTTTCTATCAATAGTTAACACATAACATGTATAAACTGTTTCTTTATCTAATCCTATTTTTCTAATTTTTTCAAACGCATCTTCTACTGTCATATTTTCCTTTAAATCTATAAATTCAGTAGTCATAATAGTTCCAGCCGTATCTTCAGGATATGCTAAAAGATCATTAATTATTTTTCTATCTCCTTCTTTTACATTTCTTAAAATACGTTTAACTACATTTGCTGGCATTTCTTCAATTAAATCTACTGTATCATCAAAAAAGAGTTCATCAAGCATATTTTTTAACTCTTTATCAGTAAAATAATTTATTAATTTTTCTTGTATATCTGAATCTAACTCTGAAAAAACACTAGCTGCTTTTTCTTTTGGTAAAATTCTATAAACAATTAAAGTTTCATCTTCATTAAGTTCTTCAAAAAGACTCGGGAAATCAGCACTATTAACTTTTTCAAGATATTCACGTAAATCATTAAATTTTTGGTCTTTTATCAATTGTAAAATTTGTTCTTTCATAACTAATCCCCCTATTCCCATATAAATTAAACTTCATTTACAATAAAACTTTATATTAATTAACATTTTATGTAACCAATAATTATTATAGCAAACTTTTAAAAAAAGTCAAACTGTTAATTTATATTTTTTTATACATAAAAATTACGAAAATATATATTTTCAAAAATACCAAAAATAAAATTTTTACTTGAATTTTTGTATTAAAATGTTATAATAAATATATTGTATGTGCTCATAGCTCAGTTGGATAGAGCGACCGCCTCCTAAGCGGTAGGTCGGAGGTTCAATTCCTCTTGGGCACACCATTTATTTTCCTTCACTTTTTTCATAAAAATAAACTTTTCTATTTTTTATAAATTTTATTATATAAATTAAAAATTCTATAATATTTTCTCCATTCGTACCTAACACACTAAATAATATTATTGGAAAATATAAACTTATAAAAATATATATTAGTGTGCTCAAGTTTTTTAATATAAAATGCAGTATTGTAAATAATATTACTCCAATAATTAAATCAACAATTGCAGTTATATAATCAATAAAACCTAATATTTTCGTATTATATTTATAATTTTTTGGAAATATAAATTTCAATTTCATCAATTCCTTATATAATATTTAGGTTTTTTTAATAAGGATTCACCTATAAACCTATATTTTTAATATTAATTTCCATTAGATTTTAACATTCCAAAACCACTTCCTACATTAGTAACTATTCCTCCAAAAAGCATATACATAAATGTATTAGCCTTTGTTAGTGCATATATTATACCTATAAATAAAACTTTTGACATTTCATCTACATTCGAAAAATCCAAAGAAAATGCTAATAATAAAATTATTGCTATTAATACCTGTTCTAATAATAAGGATAAAAATGCTTTTATCCATGATTTAAATATCCATTCACTTCTATCGTTAACTAAACATAAAAATGCAAATGGAGAAATTAAAACAAATACTTGTATCATTATATATCTAAGTGCATAAGAAAATATTAAATTCATAAATCCCATTGTTGTAAAAGATTTTATTATTCCATCAAATGATATTATACTAAGAGCTTTATCAGCATCATAGATTTTATTATTTATTTGAGAAATAAAATTTACAAATGAAATATCCTGATTAAATAAATTTTTTCCTAAATCACATATTGATGATGATATTAATGAAATTATATTAATTATTTGAGAACAAATCCATAATGAACCATTCATTATTCCAATAAATAAAATTGCTTTAAATATAAATTGCATTGGACTTTGAATTTTAGAATAAGTCAAATGTGAAATTAAATAATTTATAGAATAAAAAATTATTACTCCTAATATTAAAGCATTACAAATTAATAATATTCCCTCAGAAGGACTTTTTCCAAAAATTTTTATAAAAGAAGGTTTTTCAACAATATCAGTATTAATAAAAGTTATTTTATCTAATAATTCATATATTTTATTATCAACTGATGAAAATATATTTTGAAAAATATCATTAATTGTTTTAGTAACATTATCTGTTAAATTACTTTCTTCCACTATTCCTCCTATTTCACTAAAGTATTAATTAAAGATAAAATCATATCTGTACATAGAATAAATCCATAAGAAAATAAACTACCTCTAATTAAATTCCTTCCCATTCTTATTTTTTCTTCATCTCCAAAACTAAATTTTTTCATAATTGCACCACTTCCTACAGCTACTGCTGCTATTGGAGTTGCAAGTTTTACAATATAATCTGATATTTTTTCAAACGCATTTTTTAATTTCGTTATTAAAGTTGGATCTGCTGCAAAACATTCCCTACTATTTATTAAACTAATTAAAATTAGAATTATACATAAATAAATTATAAAATAAATTTTATATTTTAAGTTCATTTTTTTAATCACTAACATCAAATCCTTTCAAATTTCTTTTTATATTATAGTTTTTAAAATATGGTATCATATTTACCTTTTGAGGTTTTAATATATTAAAACCATCTGACAAAAAGCTTAAAGCTGTAAAAGTTTGTAATTCTTGTGAAAAAAATTTATTATCATAAACATAATCTTCTTGAGTATATTTATTAAAACTTTCTGAAATATTGGTATCTCTCGAAACTAATCTATTTATAATTAAATTATAATTTGTTTCTTTTGCATTCTCTGAAATTGTAGTAGAAATCTTTTCTTTTTCTTCTTTTCCTATTTGTTTTTGAGCTTCCTCAATTGTAAAAGTATCATCTGTTCTAAACCAAAATTTATTTACTAAACTTTGAATAATTACTTTTACAGTTGATTGGTCTTTTAATGTATTTAACAAAGAAGTATAACTTTGAGTAGCAACAATATTTATACACTTTGCCTCTCTACTTTGTGCAAAAAAATCCGCATCTGTATCTGTAACATATTCATGATATTCATCACTTATAAATACACTTTTTCTAATTCTTTTACCATTACTTAATCTATTCATAACAGCAGTTTGAAAGTCTAATTTTAAATATGCGGATATAATTTTAGCTAAATTTTTATACTCTGAAATATTCATATTTAATACTACTATTTTTCCTTCATCTAAAACTTCCTCAAAACCATTAAAATTTACATCTTGCTTTTCAGGACAAAATGTATCTTGAACATGATAATCAGAAACAAATACATTCGTTATTCTACTTATTTCTGACTTTAAAATTGATAATGTTCTATCATCTAAACTAAAGAATTCTTTTTCAAAAAAATTAATACTTGATAATAAATCATAAATAGTAATTTCATCAAAAATACCTTGAATAAACTTTTCCCTTACATTTGAAACTTTTTCTGTATAATAATCTTGAAACATAATTAATTTATGAATTTCTTTAAAATTTACATAACCATTATTATAAATTCTACAAAATTTAATACATTCTGCCAAAATTTGTTCCGCTTTATCTAACCAATATGACTCGCTATTATTTTTACTAAATAATGTTAAAATCGTTTTTAATCTATTAGCTAGAACAATAGGTTTAAGCTCCGGTTTATCTAAAGGATTATATTTTATTTTTCCAGATATATCTATTACACAAACATCATCTTCTCTCCCACAATTTTTTGCGAATTCAAGAACTTTATCTCTGTAATTTCCTTTTACATCCAATATAAGCATTGCCATTTTTTCATTTGTATTAAAAACTCCATATTCCATCAATTGTTTAGTAAATGGATACATAGCTGAGCTTGTTTTTCCGCTCCCAATAGTTCCAGTTATAAAAATATTTTGATATAGTCCATTTTCTTCAATTTTAATTATCTCATTATTATCTGTTGTTCCTACAACTAAACTTAAATTACTTTTTATTTTTACATTCTTCTGTTTTTGATTAATTTTTTTCGGAAATTTCTTTAAGATAATTCTAAAAAATTTATTAAGAAATATATTATAAGAAATTAAAAACATAATGATATAAATAATTTTTATTTTTTTCCAAGTTTCTGGATAAAGAGTACATATATCAAAAGGATGCACAGCATATGGAAATATTAAATTTTTTGCCATAAAAATAGGCCTAAAAAAATAAATTATTGCAAAAACACCTATACCAAAAAGAAGAATATAAACTAAAATAATTTTTAAAATTCTTTTCATTTAAATTTGTTTCTTTTTTATTTTTAATTTGGAACCCTGCAGATTATGCATAAAGATATAATCAATTTCTGAATAAATAGAATAAATAACTATAAAAATATTTATAATAAAACTAATAAAGAACGTATGAGTTAATAAACGCAAAACATCACCTTCTTTTCTTAATTTTGACATATAATATAATATTTTTTTCAAAATGTCAATAACTTTTAAAGTTTTTGTATACTTTCTAGCAAAAATATGTTATTATGTTATAAGAAATTTTATTTTTCATAAAATAACTATGTATAAAAAATAAGGAGGATATCATGATAGAAAAAACTATGAAAATTGGTGATTTTGTCGAAAAATACCCTGACAAAGTTGATATACTTTTAGAAGCTGGCATGCACTGTTTAGGTTGTCCTGCATCACAAGCTGAAACAATAGAAGAAGCTTGTGAAGTTCACGGAATAGATGTCGAAGATTTATTAAAAGAATTAAACAAATAAAAAATTTGAAGTGATAAGATTTTTTATCACTTCAAATTTTTTTATTATATTTCTTTTTTTCCTTTTTTTAGTCTTATATCATCACCTAAAAATCTTAAAAATTTATAATTTCCCGCTAATCTGGAACCTATTCTCGTTGTATAAATTTCAAACAATTCTTTAGCTGTTAAATTAGTAGAAATTATAGTTTTAGTAATTTTGTGATTTTGATTTAAAAGTCTAGAATTTATAATTTCAAATAATTCAGTTATTTTTGTTTCAGTAACTTTTTCTGCTCCCAAATCATCTATGATTAATAAATCTACATTTAAAATATTTTCAATTAAATCAATCCCACTTTGAGTTTTTCCAAACTTTTCATCTAATATTTCATCAAACATTACTGGTGCTGTTTGATATAAAACTGTTCTACCTTGCTTCAAAATTTCACTAGCAATACAATTACTTAAAAAAGTTTTTCCTAGACCTGTACCTCCTGTAAACATTAAATTTTTTTCTACAGAACTATCAAAATTTTCTATAAATTCCATTGCTTTTTCTCTTAATAAATTCATATTTTCTCTAGGAGAAATATCAGATTTGAATCTTTCCTTATCTGGTTTATCAGAAAAAAGCCTAATATTAAATGTACTAAAATTTTCTCTATCTAAATTCCCCATATTTGATTTATTATAAGCAATGTCAAAAATTTTCTGTTTTAAACAATTACACATTACAGATTTTCCGCTTTTTAAAACAAAACCTGTATCACTACAAATTTTACATTCATAATTTGGCTCTAAAAAATCAGTTGATTTTGAAAGTTCTTTTAATATTAAATTTTTCTCTTTTATTAAAGAAGATGATTGTTTTTTCAAATCAGCTAAAATTTTTTTCTTTTTTTCATTATCCGATATAATAATAGATTTTGTAGCTTGAATAGAAATTCGTGATAAATTATCTTCAATTTCACTTAATTTTGGATTAACAGCTAATAATTCTTTTTTTCTATTTTGAGCTTCTTCAACTGCTTTATTTCTCTTAAATTCATATTCAGTTAAAACTTGCTTTAATAACGGTCTATTCAAAGTAGTTCTCCTTTTTAATTGTCATATAAATTATCAAAACTATCAAAAGTACTTTGCGTATATTCTAATTGCTTAGCCATATTTTGTACTTGTTTTGTTCTAGTTGGTTTTTCATCATGACTTAATATTTCATTTTGAACTTCCTCTGGAGTTGTTAAACCTTTATTATGCCAATCTGTAAGTAATTTATCATAATATGAAAAACCTGCATTAGCTTTTAATGTAGATCTTTTTAATGCTATTTCAATTATATCCATTCCATAACCAAATTGTGTAGTCCATTTTGAGATATATTCTTCTTCAAACGCATTAAATGGTCTAAATATCTTTAATTTATTAGAAATTTCTTTTTTGAAAACATCTAATTTTTCAATTTTAGAAAAATATTCATCTAATTCTTCAAAAGTTTTTATATTACTTTTAGACCAGCCCTCTGCAACTGTTTGAATATAGTTTCTATGTAATGCTTTCCTATCAGCACAATAGCTAAATAAAGCTATCATCACTTGCTCATCAAATCCAAATTTATTAAACCATAAATCAATATCTGTATACCAACTTGGTGACATAAGCCCTTGAAAAAATTGCGTATTAATACTTTCAATTGCCCTTGCTCTATATTGACTTTTTTCACTCTTTTGCATATCTTCGATTGAAGACGTTACTTTTGGAGAATATAATTTATTTAATTCTATCTCCTGAAGATTAGCTATCATATATCCTTCAGGCTTTTTTATTAAAAGCCCTTGTTCTTCTAAAAATTTAATAGAATTATTAACTATATCATAAGATAAAGACAATATTTTAGATATTTCATTAATATTTACATCTTTATCATGTTTAGCTAAAAAATTGATATACAAATAAACCTTAACCGTATCACCATTCGTTAAGGGTAAATATTCAGAAAAAAATACATCTGGAATCTCTGTACTTGAGAATAATAGAGAATTCTCTGCCCCCTCAATTTTCATATAATATTGCCCCTCTTTTTTATTTTCTAATATCATCTTTTGTACAGTGAACTCATTATACCATTTTAAATTTTTAAATACAATAACATTTTTTATTAAATTTTGTTTTTTTAGTTTCGTTGTTTTTATAATATGTAAAAGTTACCAAAATATATGTTTTATTCATTATCCCAGCAACACACAGTCTGTAAAATTTTAAAATTCTGTAGAACATAAAATTTAACAGACTGTAGCTAGCCGGTCCCCACGAAGCTCATTCATAAAACATATATTTCTTGTATTCTTAATATAGCTAAAAAGGTTTTAATATATTTTTTAAGTTATGGTTTGTGGGGACCATTTTAGAAAATGTTATAAACGATAGAGAATTACATTTTCTTAAATGGGGAGAATAACTAAAAAAATATATTAAAACTTTTTGAAACGTATATTTCTTGTTATATTAAAAACACCGAAACTTAAAATAATAATTATCTTGAATTTACTAAAAATTTAATGTATAATAAAAGCGAAATTTTAATGCAATGGAGAATTTTTATGAGCAATATAAAAAATATTTTATTTCCTGAAAACTCTATAAGGAGAAAAACTGTAAGAGTTGTAGCTAGAACCATAAAAGGTTTTAAACCTAGTAACATAAAAAAATTTGTTAGAAATGTTAAAGAAATGGGATTTCATAATGCTATAAAAGATTTTTCTTCTTCATTATTTACTGATTATAGATTTATCAAAGATAATGCTCATCCATATCCTTCTTGGATTTTAAATAATGAGCCAACAGAAAAAGAATTATTAAAACAAAGAAAACATAAATTCAAAATAGAACCCAAAATTAGTATTGTAGTTCCTTTATATAATACTCCAGTCAACTTTTTCAATGAATTAGTTGACTGTTTGATAAATCAAACTTACAGTAATTGGGAATTATGTTTAGCAGATGGAAGTGAAAATCAAAATGAAGAAATTATAACAATTACCAAAAAAGACAATAGAATTAAATATTTTTTTATAGGAGAAAATAAAAATATATCTGGAAACACAAACGAAGCATTAAAACTTGCAACTGGCGATTATATTGGACTTTTAGATCATGATGATTTATTACCAATTTTTGCTTTATATGAAATTGTAAAAACTATAAATCAACACCCTGATGTTGAATTTATTTATAGTGATGAAGATAAAATAGATTCGGACTCTATAACTAGATATGATGCTTATTTTAAATCCGATTTTTCTCCAGAAAGCCTTGAAACTATTAATTATATTTGTCATTTTAGTATATTCAAAAAAGAACTTATGTCAAAACTTGGTGGATTTAGAGAAAAATACAATGGTGCTCAAGATCATGATATTATTTTAAGAATGACTGAGGAAACAAATAAAATTATTCATATTCCTAAGATATTATATCATTGGAGAGTACATCAGGCTTCAACTGCAATGGCTCCGGAGGCAAAACCTTATGCATATAATTCAGGAATTGCTTGTGTACAAGACCATTTAAAAAGATTAGGTATTAAAGCAAATGTATATTTTGGTAAAACGCCTGGTTCATATAAAATTAACTTTGATATTATTGGAAATCCTAAAATAGATATAATTATAGCAAATAAAAATAATTTTAATAAATTAAAAAATTGTATAGATTCAATATTAAAAAGAACAACATACGAAAATTTTGAAATATATATTATAGAAAATAATTCTACTGACAAAAATATTTTTAAATATTATAAAGAACTTCAAAAAAATCCTAAAATAAAAATATTAAATTATTCAGAAAAAAATTTTAATTATTCTAAAATTATTAATTTTGGAATAAATAATTCAAATGGAGATTATATTATCACTTTACATAGTGATACAAAAATATTAACAAATAACTGGATAGAAGAAATGCTAGGATATTGCCAACGAAATGATATTGGTGCCGTTGGTGTAAAATCTTATTATCCAGATGATACTTATGAACATGCTGGTATTGTTTTAGGAATGACTGGTATTGTAGGATATAGATTTAGAAACTATAAAAAAGATATGCATGGATATTTTGCAAAAGAACTTATGCTTGAAAATGTAAGTGCTGTATCTGGAACATGTATGATGTTTTCAAGAAAAAATTATGAAGAAGTCAGTTTTATGAATGAAAAATTATCAATTGCCTATAATGATATAGATTTTTGTTTAAAACTTAGAAAAATAGGAAAAAGAATTATTTTTAATCCATTTGTAGAAATTATACATGATAAATCAAAAGAACAAAATTTTTCAAATAATATTGAAATAGAAAAAACTTTTCATAAGGAAGAAAAAATTTTCAAGAAAAAATGGAAAAAAGTTTTAAAACAAACAGATGAATATTTTAATCCAAATTTACGAACTGATATAAATACTCTAGATATAAATCCATCAAAAATTATTTATAAACCTAAAAAAAGTTCACATTTTTAAGTGAACTTTTTTATTTTTAATTAATTTTATTTTTAATTAATTTTATTTTTAATTAATTTTATTTTTAATTAATTTTATTTTTAATTAATTTTATTTTTAATTAATTTTATTTTTTAATTAATTTTATTTTTAATTAATTTTATTTTTTAATTAATTTTATTTTTTAATTAATTTTTATTTTTTAATTAATTTTTATTTTTTAATTAATTTTATTTTTTAATTAATTTTTATTTTTTAATTAATTTTATTTTTTAATTAATTTTATTTTTTAATTAATTTTATTTTTTAATTAATTTTATTTTTTAATTAATTTTATTTTTTAATTAATTTTTATTTTAATTAATTTTTATTTTAATTAATTTTTATTTTTAATTAATTTTTATTTTTTGAATTACTATTCATTTTCATCTTCTTTTGGTATTGCTTCAATGCTTACGACTTTTCCATCATTTGTCCTCATTAAAGTAACACCTTGTGTTGATCTTCCAAGAACACTAATATCTCTAACATTTATTCTTATAATTGTTCCTGTATCTGTAACTAACATTACATCTTCTTCTCCAGTAACTACTCTTATTCCAATAATATCTCCTGTTTTTGGTGTAATTTTATATGTAATAATACCTCTACCACCCCTATTTTGAACTCTATATTCTTCAAGCTCTGTTCTCTTTCCAAATCCATTTTCTGTAATAGCAAGAAGAGTAGCTTTTCCACCAGTTATAATTGGCTCCATTCCAACAACACTGTCATTTTCACTCAATTTTATACCAATAACACCTTGTGAAACTCTTCCCATAGGTCTAACATCTTTTTCATCAAATGTTATACATAAACCTCTTTTAGTAACAAGAACTATATTATTTTCTCCATCAGTTAATCTAACATCTATTAATTCATCATCTTCTTTTAAATTAATTCCAAGTAATCCTGTCTTTCGTGAAGAATCATATTCTTTTAATGCAGTTTTCTTAACTAAACCAGATTTTGTAGCCATAGTAATGTATTGACCATCTGCAAAATGCTGAATTGGTATCATTGCAGAAACTTTTTCACCTGCTTCTACATTCAATAAATTTACAATAGCTGTACCTTTAGCTGTTCTTCCAGCTTCTGGAATTTCAAAACCACGTAATCTATACATTTTACCTTTATTAGTAAAGAATAATATAGTATCATGCGTTGATGCTGTAAATATTTGCTTAACAAAATCTTCTTCTCTTGTTGCCATTCCAGTTATACCTTTTCCTCCACGTTTTTGACTCTTATAAGTATCTACTGGCATTCTTTTAATATAACCAAAATGTGTTAATGTAATAACTGCTTGTTCTTCTTTTATTAAATCTTCTTCATTAAATTCACCCTCAGCAGCAACAATTTTTGTTAATCTTTCATCACCAAATTTTTCTTTTATTTCAATTAATTCTTCTTTTATAATTTCATAAACTAAATGTTCATTTGCCAAAATTTCTTTTAAATGTGCAATTAATTTCATTAACTCATTATATTCTTCTTCTATTTTTTCTCTTTGCAAACCTGATAATCTCTTAAGTTGCATATCCAAAATTGCTTGAGCTTGTATATCACTAAGACCAAATCTTTCCATTAATCTTTCTTTAGCATCATCATAAGAAGAACGAATTATATTAATTACTTCATCTATATTATCAATAGCAATTCTTAATCCTTCTAAAATATGAGCTCTAGCTTCTGCTTTATCAAGTTCAAATTTTGTTCTTCTTAAAATTACTATTTTTCTATGTTTAATATATTCGTCTAAACATTGTCTAAGTGTAAGAATTTTTGGTTCTCCATCAACTAATGCTAACATTATAACACCAAAAGTATCTTGCATTTGAGTATGCTTAAATAATAAATTAAGAATTACTTGTGGTCTAGCTTCTCTCTTTAATTCAATAACAATTCTACATTTATCTGTTCTATCTGATTCATCTCTAATTTCAGAAATTCCTTCAATTCTCTTATCTTTAACTAAATCAGCTATATTTTCTATTAATTTTGCTTTATTTACTTGATATGGTAATGAAGAAACAATAATTCTTTGCTTTCCATTTCCCACTTCTTCTATTTCTGTTTCTGCTCTAACAGTTATTTTTCCTTTTCCTGTTGTATATGCTGTTTTTATACCTTCTCTACCTAATATAGTTGCACCTGTAGGAAAATCTGGACCTTTAATTATCTTCATTAAATCTTCATCTGATAATTCTGGTTCATCAATAACTTTAATTATACCATTAATAACTTCTGTTAAATTATGTGGTGGTATATTTGTTGCCATACCAACAGCAATACCAGAAGAACCATTAATTAAAAGTGAAGGTATTTTTGAAGGAAGTACCGTAGGTTCTTGAAGTCTATCATCATAGTTTGGCATAAAATCAACTGTATTTTTTTCTATATCAACAAGCATAGCTTCTGCTATTTTTGCCATTCTTGCTTCTGTATACCTCATAGCAGCGGCTCCATCACCATCAGTAGAACCAAAATTTCCATGGCCATCAATTAATGTATATCTCATTGAAAAATCTTGTGCTAATCTAACCATTGCATCATAAACAGAAGCATCACCATGTGGATGATATCTACCTAAAACAGAACCAACTGTGTTTGCACACTTTCTGTATGGTTTATCTGATGTAATACCATCTTCATGCATTGCATAAAGAATTCTTCTATGTACTGGTTTTAGACCATCTCTAACATCTGGTAAAGCACGAGATACAATTACACTCATTGCATAATCTATATATGCAGTTCTCATTTCTTCGTTAATTTCTCTCTCTATAATTTTTTCATCTTGTCTATCCATTTATAAACCTCTTTTCTATATTTATATATGTGTATTATATAAAAGTAATCAAAAAAAATCAAGCCATTTTTTAGCTTAAAATCTAGCACTAATATAAACTATAAAATAAACCTTATAAATTCCTTACACATTTTAAGTGTATTTCAAGCATTGTGTACACATAAACCGTGTGCCAATTGATACACAGATAAAGGATATTTTATAATATTCCATATATATTAAGAAAAATTTGAGGTAATTTTCATACACTTTAAACGTGTATTTATTAAAACTTCAAAAAGGAGATTAAATTTATGTATTTAAGGATTAGAGATTTAAGAGAAGATAAAGATTTAAAACAAAAAGATATTGCAAAAATATTAAATTGTACACAACAAACATATTCTAGATATGAAACAGGAGAAAATACTATTGATATTCATAGTTTAATTGCTCTTGCTGATTATTATAATGTTTCTTTAGATTATATAGTTGGTAGAAGTGATAACCCTAAAATGCCTTCAGACTAATGCTTCAGATAATTCTAATTGATTTTCTGTTAAATTAAATATATCATCTTTTTCTGACATTATATTATTTTTAATTATTGAATGAATATTTTCGTTTTTTCTAGCGGTATTTATAACATTTTCAAATGGAATACATTTTTCCATATATTTTTTTAAATTTTTATATGCCCTTTCCATACCATCAAAGTCTTGTTTTTCATAACATTCTTGCCATTTTTCATTATATTCATTTACTTTTTCTAAATATTTTACTTGATTTTCTAAATTTTCGGAAATATTATCATTTAATTTATTTAAAATTGTGTTTTTTCCTTTTTTTATTTCTTTTTGTATATCCTTGCTTATTAACCCTTTGTCTTCTGCCTTTTCAAGTGCTGTATCTATTAAACTAGATGCTGTATCTATTAATCCTCCTTTTTTAACAGCAGTTTGAATTTGTGATATATTATCAAATGTACCTGTAATTATTCCAATTGCACTATCTTTTATATTTTTTAAAGACTCAATCGCACTATTAAAACCAGCCTTTAAACCTCCATCTAAAATTGCATTTTTTACATCTATAACTTCATCTTCAATTAAATCTGGCATTACTATTTGTATTCCTAAATCTAAAGCTGAATTAAGTGCTTGACCAAAATTACTTTTTAAAAATTTATCTTGTGCTTCACTTATATTCTTAGAAATTATATCTAAAGTATTTTCAATGTTATTTTTTAAATTATCTAAATTCAATAAAACCACCTCACTTATCATCTATAAACTTTATTTAAAATTTTTTGATATTTTCCTAATTTTATATTACTAAATCTAGTATCATTTGCAAAAGCAGTATATTGTTTAGAAAAATCTATTTTTTCAATTATTTTTATTTTATTAAATAATTTTTTTATAATTTCTTCATCTATAGAATTTATATTCACTTTATTTAAAATAATATTAAATTTATAATTAGGAATTTCCCAATCATTTGTATAAACATCTAAAAGTTCTTCAGCTTTTTTTATTTCTAAAAGATTTGGTTCAATTAGAAATAATATTTTATCACTATTAGCTAATATCATTCTAATATATTTTAAATTTATTTCACTTGAAGTATCAATTAAAACCATATCATATCGTCTTTTCAACTCTTCAAATAATTCTTTTATTTTTTCAAAATTTATTTTATTATTTTCATTAAACATATTATCTACACCACAAAAAATATCTATATAATTATTTATTTTTGTAATAAATTGATTTATATTATCTAATATCTTATAATTTTTATTATATTTTGGAATTCTAAACATAGTATTTATACTATTATTAAAAATATCAAAATCTATAATGACAATATGTAAATTTTGTTTTTGACATGTTCTAGCTAAAAGAACTGTAAATAAGCTTTTTCCACTTCCATATCCACCTGATATAGCTATTACTTTATTAATTTTATTTTGTTTTTTATCTTTTTTTATTTTTAAATTTTCAGGCTTTTGTTTTTCTTCAATAATTTTTTTTAATTTTTCTATTTCCATACTTAAATTTTTTTCGTTATCAGAACAATCTATATATTTTACTATATCTTCAATAGAAATTTCATTATCAATACAAATTTTTGATATTCCTATTGTTTGTAAAAAAGTTCTTAATTCTAAATTTTCATTTTCCATAAAAAAAATAATTTCTAAATATGGATTTATTTTTTTTATAAGATTTAAAAATTCTTTTATTTCACATTCTCCAATTAAAGTTTCACTTAAAATAAGAATATTTACTTCTGAATTTCCTCTTAAAATGTCTAAAACACCTTCTTGATATGGTATATCATTTCCTATTACTTCACAAATTTTTTCTTCTTTTAATTTTGAATTTAATTCATTAGTACCTACTGCAGTTATAACCTTTTTTATAATTTACTCCTCCCTTCTATCATTTCTTTTTCTTCATCTGAAGCTTCAACTTTAACTAATATATGATTATCAGCTACAAACATTAAATTTTCTCCTTTTTTTAATGATTTTATTTCTATTTTTTCTTTTTCTGACAAATTTGTATATTTTTCTAATGTTAAAATATTTTCTTCTTCTAATGAAAAAAAACATTTTATACTAGAATTATTTAAAATACTTTTTCCAAAATTACCATTATCTAAACTAAATATATCTGCGATATCTTGAGTTATAGCAACTCCACTTCCTCCATATTTTCTAATTGTTTTAAATATTTTATAAATAAAACTTGCAACATCTCTATTTGATGTAACTCCAATTAACCTCCATATTTCATCTAAATATATACTTTTTTTTACATCCCTATCACACTTTATTAAATCCCAAAAACATTCAACAAAAATATACATTCCATATTGAATATTATCTTCTCCAAGTTCATAAATATCTGCAATTATTAATTTGTTATTAAAATCTATATTTGTATAATTATTTAAATAACTTAATGAACCTTTTACAAATGGTCTTAATTTAATACTCAATTTTTTAGATTTATTATCTTTTTCTAAAATATTATATAAATCACCTAATATAGGCATTTGGTTACTACCTTTAAACAACGGTTTTATACTAAATTTATCTTCATTTTTATAATATAAAGAATTATCATCAAAAGTAATTCCTTTTTCTTTATATGTTTCTATTAATTTTTCTTCTAAAATTGACCATTCTTCCTCATTTAAATCACCCATAACCAATTTGAAAAAACCTTTCAATTTTCCCAGCTTAGTTTGTAAATATCCACTTTCTTCTTCTATACTTTCTTTTCTAATATCTAAAACATTTATATAAGTTTTTGAAGATGGACCAATTTTTATTAACAAACCTCCTAAATTTTCACACAAATTATTATATTCTCTCTCTGGATCTATAACATATTGCTCTATTCCAAGCATTCTATACCTTAATATTAAAAGCTTAGTATAAAAAGATTTCCCAGCACCGACTTGTACCAAATATGCACATATTTGCATTTTTATATTTTTCCTTATCAAACTTATCTATAAGAATCAAAGAATCATTATAAATATTTTTTCCTACAAGTATACCATTTTCATCAAATATTGATGTAGATATAAAAGGATATGTTGAAACAAGTCCTTCTGTTAAAATATTTCTTTTACTTGAATTTCTTATTTCTGATTTATTTTCAAAAATAGGTAAGCATGCTAAATACACTTGTTCCTGTCTAAAATTTGCTCTTTTAGTTACTATTCCATAAGATTGAAGTATACCCTCTATTTTATTTAATGTATATTCTAATTCTCTTTCAGAAGATGAAAAAATATTAATATACATACATAAATAATACAATTCTTGATTATTAACTTGCATTTCCTTCCTAATATATTTTGCATCATTATAACTAAAAGCTGCTATTTCAATATCTTCCCTATTCTCATTTCCATCTTTCAAATTTACTCCAACATTACCTATATAATATGTTAAATCTTTAATTGTTTTATAAGTATCTTGCTTTTCATAAAACATAGAAATTGTAAGGTTTATATTAGAATTAATAATATTTTTTAAAATTATATCTGAATATTCTCTATAATAATCCACAACAATCAATCCACCATAATATCCATTATCAATTTCAATATATTTTGGATTTTGCGTATTTATATATGAAGGTGATATTTTATCTTTTGTAAATAAACTACCTTCAAAAAACTTTATAATATTACCTCCTTTCATAAATTTTTTCTTAAATTACAAAAAGAATATAAAATATTTTCTACTTCCTTTTTATTTGAAACATCAAAAATTAAATTACCGCATCTAGATAAACTATCTTTAATTTTGAAAAATTTTTCATTTAAAATTTGTTTAACTTGACTATAACTAAAATCTTTTTCATTAATTGGATTTTCCACAAGAATAAAAAAATTTTTAGACGAAGAATTTTTTAACTCATTTTGATTAACAATAAAATTTATATAAGATTTAAAAAAATCTCTTAACTTTTCATTTTCTTTCAAATTTAACTGTGAATTAATTTTATCCACATATAAATTTAAGTCTTCTTTTTTACTTTGAATTAAAATTTGAATATTAAAATCACAAGTCTTTAAAAATAACTTATAAGAATTTAAAATTGCTTCTTTTTCTAATTTTGATTTTAATTCGTAATTAATCGGAATTATTCTTATTATTTTTATAAACTTACTTTTGGTTTTTATAATTCCATCATCAAAAATTTTATCAAACGGTAACCATTCTTGAACTGAGCTAATTTTCTCTATTTTTATCCTCCTTTCATTATCTTAATGTGTAATTATAATATATCGATTTTTATCATTTGTCAATATTATTTTGCATTTTTTTTGAATTTATTTTTTCGTGCAAAGTTTTCCACAAAAACTTACGGAAACTGTGGATAAAAAGATTTCCACAGCAAATTTTCATGTGGAAAATTTTTCAAATATACTTTTTGCATATAATTTTTTAATCTGTTTATAATAATATCATAAAGTTTATATTAGCCTAACTTAGAGGTAATATTGATTATATTTTTATAGTTGATATTATGTTCGAGTCAAGGTGTAAATTGGTGAAAGTTATAGCTTTTATCAATTTATGCCAGTCACAAAAAATATATTATTTGTTATTTTAGTGGAAGATAATTTTACTATTATATAAGTAATATATTCGAAGTCATGAATGTATTTAATATTTTATAATGATTGCTTTTATTCTTGTTATAAGAGGAATGCAGTTGTTAAATGTGTTTTTATGTTCTAGTAGATGATTTATATATATGATATTAATTTTGTTTATATAGTGATATATATCATAGTGAAATATTATGTATATAAGTTTGAGCTGAAAGTTAATATATGCTTTATATACGAAAAGGTTTGAGTTTTTATTAAAACTCAAACCTTTTCAATATAATTATATATCTAGATTTTTAACATATTTTGCATTTTGCTCTATAAATTCTCTTCTTGGCCCTACATCATCTCCCATTAATAATGTAAATGTTTCATCTGCCTGCATAGCATCATCCATTCTAACTTTTACTAATATTCTAGTTTCTGGATTCATAGTAGTATCCCATAATTGCTCTGGATTCATTTCGCCTAGACCTTTATATCTTTGAAGATTCAACTGATCTCTTGCAATTCCTTTTTCTTCTAATTCTTTATATGCTTTTTCCAAATCTTCATCAGTATAACAATACTTATCTTCCATACCTTTTTTTGACAACTTATATAAAGGAGGTTGAGCTAAATACACATTTCCATTTTCGATAAGTGGTCTCATATATCTAAAGAAAAATGTAAGTAACAATGTTCTAATATGTGCACCATCAACATCAGCATCAGCCATAATAATAACTTTTCCATATCTTATTTTTGTTATATCAAAATCAGAACCTATACCAGCACCAACTGCTAATATAACTGGATTCAATTTATCATTTCCATATATTTTATCTGCTCTAGCTTTTTCCACATTAAGCATTTTTCCCCATAATGGTAATATTGCTTGAAATTTTCTATCTCTTCCCTGTTTTGCACTTCCTCCAGCAGAATCACCTTCAACAATATACACTTCACATTCTTCTGGATTTTTACTACTACAATCTGCTAATTTTCCTGGTAATGTTGTTGTTTCTAATGCTGACTTTCTTCTAACTAATTCTCTTGCTTTTCTTGCAGCTTCTCTAGCTCTTGAAGCACTAATACATTTTTCAAGAATTGCTTTTGCTACATTTGGGTTCTCTTCTAAAAATGTGGATAAGCTTTCATTAACCATTGACAGAACAATTCCAGTAACTTCACTATTTCCAAGCTTTGTTTTAGTTTGTCCTTCAAATTGAGGTTCTCTAACTTTCACAGATATTACTGCAGTTATTCCCTCTCTAATATCATCTCCAAGTAAATTTGAATCTTTTTCTTTTAAAATATTTTTCTCCCTTGCATAATCATTAAATACTTTTGTAAGTGCTCTTTTAAACCCTTCTAAATGAGTTCCACCCTCAATCGTATTAATATTATTAACAAAAGTATAAATGTTTTCAGAGTAAGCAGTTGTATACTGTATTGCGATTTCCACAGGTACTTCCCCATCTTTTTTTTCAACATAAATAGGTTCTTTATTTAATTTTTCTTTACTTTTATTTAAGTATTCCACAAAAGATTTTAATCCACCTTCAAAACAAAATTCTGATTTTCTAGGTGTTTCTTCTCTTGCATCTTCGATTGTTATTTTTAATCCTTTAGTTAAAAATGCCATTTCTCTAAATCTATTTTCTAATATTTCAAATTCATATTGTAAAGTTTCAAAAATTGTACTATCTGCTAAAAATCTAACTTGTGTTCCTGTTTTTTTGGAATCTCCTATTCTTTGAAGAGATTGTACAGTTTTTCCTCTTTCAAATTTCATTTGAAAAATTCCACCATCTCTCTCAATTGTAACTTCAGCCCAATCTGATAATGCATTAACAACTGATGCACCAACACCATGTAGTCCACCAGAAACTTTATATCCACTATCCCCACCAAATTTTCCACCTGCATTTAGCTGTGTATAAACCGTCTCAGCCGCTGATATCTTGGTTTTGGCATGGATATCCACAGGTATACCTCTACCATTATCTTTTACACATATTACATTTCCTGGCTCAATAGTTACATTTATTTCCGTGCAATAGCCTGCTAATGCTTCATCTACAGAGTTATCCACAATCTCATAAACTAAGTGATGTAATCCCCTAATTGAAACACTTCCTATGTACATACCTGGTCTTTTTCTAACATGTTCCAATCCATCTAATACTTGTATTTGTTCTGCATTATACTCATGTTCAAATTTTTCCATTTTTACCTCCTAATTTTTTAAGCATTGGTTTTAATGTATAATATACATTAAAAACCTAATCTATTTTTACTTTTGTATCTTTCTTTTCTTTATAGTATCAATTCCAATATTAGAAATATATCCTTTTATAATATTATCTTCTTTTGTTAATATGAAAGTTTTATTTTGACCATTTGAAACATCATTTATATTTTCTTTCATATTTTCCTTTAATTTTTTATATTCATCAGTATCTTTTATATTAGCTATACTAAAAATGCCAATAACGCATTTATTTTTTATAACACAATTTTTTCCAATATGCAAATACATTTTTACTCCTTTTTTACACAAATACCATTATCCACATAAAAAATTCTTTTATTTTTACAATTAATATCAATTTCATCTGTACAAGTTATAATAACTTGATAACCTTTTATTTTTTCTAATAATATTGTTCTCCTTTTTTTATCTAATTCAGACATAAAATCATCAAGTAACAATATAGGAGCATCTCCATTTAATTCATCTGATACTATTGCAAGTTCAGAAAGTTTCAAAGACAGTACTACTGTTCTTTTTTGACCTCTAGAACCAAATACAGATACTGGTTTATGATTTATATAAATTATTAAATCGTCTCTATGTATACCAACACTGGTATATCCCTTTTGTATGTCTATTTTTCTTGATTTTAGAATATTTTTTAAAAATACTTCTTTGTTATCCCCAGTTGAAATATATTTTATTTTTATTTCTTCAGTATCTTTTCCACAATTTGTTATCATATTGTGGATATCTTTTATTTTTTCTGATATTTTTTTTATATATACATTTCTATATTCGTATATTTTTGAAGAAAGTTCTGCAAGTTGCTCATCCCAAATTTCTAACATTTCTTCCGGTTTTTTTTCTAACTTAATTTGTTTCAAATAATTATTTCTTTGTTCTAAAACTTTATTATAATTATTCAATAAATGAATATAATTTGGTTTTAAAGAACTAATCATCATATCAATATATTTTCTTCTTCTTTGTGGACCGTCTTCAATTATATCAATATCATTCGGAGTAAAAATTACAACATTTACTTTTCCTATTATATCACTAATTTTATTTTGTTTCACACCATTTATAAAAAAAGTTTTTTGATTTTCTATTTGTGATACTATACTTCCTTCTCTATCTAATTTTACAAATTGAATTTCTGCTTTTGATTTTTTTTCATTAAATTTTATCAAATCACTATCTTTTTTACTCCTAAAAGATTTCCCCATACTACATAAAAATATTGCTTCTAATATACTTGTTTTTCCTTGTGCATTATCACCATAAATTATATTTATATTATCCACAAATTCAATTTCTTGATTTTGATAATTTCTAAAATTCTCTAATAAAACACGTTTAACGTACATAATTTATTTTTTCGTAATGTTATCCACAAATTGAATACAATTTGTGGATAACTATATCTCCATTTTTTATTCTTTCATTTTTATTGGTAATATCATATAAATATAATCACCATCTTCAACTGGTTTTATAATACATGGTGATCTATTTGTTCCAAATTCAATAAAAACACTTTCATCATCTATTACTTTTAAAGCATCTAAGAAAAATCTAGGATTAAATCCTATATCTAATTCTTTTCCTTCTGTTTCCACAAAAATTTCTTCTTTAGCATCTCCTGTTTGATTTGCACATGATATTGTAACTTTTCCAACTTCTATATTAATTTTTACTGGATATTTTTTTTCTTTTTCTATTGAAGATGCTGAAATTAAAATTATTCTTTCAAAACAATTTTGAATTTCATTTTTATTAACTTTTATTCTAGTCTCCCAATTACTTGGAATTGCACTAGCATATTTTAAAAATTCTCCATCTAATAATCTAGTAACAATTTTACAGTTTTCCATTTCAAATAATGCTTGATTTTTTGAAATTCCTATTTTAACTGTGTCAAAAGAATCAGACATTATTTTATTTACTTCATTTAAAGTTTTTCCAGGAATTACACTGCTAAAATCATTTGTTTTTTCATTTATATTATTACTTTTTATTGCTAATCTATATCCATCAACAGCAACAACATTTAATTTATTATCTACAATTTCAAATAAACAACCTGTAAATATAGGTCTATTTTCTTCTGTACTTACAGCAAATATTGTTTTTCTTATCATATTTTTTAGTATTGTTTGTTCTATTTCAACAGAATTTTCAACATCTATTTTTGGTAATTCTGGAAATTCATCTGGATTCATTGTTGCTAACTTATATAATGAACCTTCACATTCTATTTCTAATAATCCATTTTCATTTACTGAAATTTGAATTTGTTTATTGGGAAGTTTTCTAATTATTTCACTAAACATTGTAGCATTAACAACTGTGTTTCCTTGTTTAGTTACATCTGCATTTATTATATATTCTATACCTATTTCTAAATCATAAGTAGTTAATTTAATTTCATTATCATTTGTTTGAATCAATATACCTTCTAATACAGGCATTGTTGTTTTAGAAGCTACGCCATTAATAACAGAATTAATTGCTTTTAGGATAGTTTCTTTTTCACATGTAAAATTCATTTTGTTCATCTCTCCTTTATATAAATAATAATTTTAGTAGTATTAGTTATAGTATATGTGGATTCTGTGGAAAAGCTCTTAAAAGCTTTATTTCCCTAAGAAAAATCATGTTGATAAGTTTGTGCATAAATTCTTCTTTTTTCCACACTATAAAATTACTTTTGTGAATTAATAGATATTAACAACTTTTATACAAGTTATTAACAAGTATGTTGTTGATAACTCATCTATTGTTTCCGTAAGCTTTGGTTCATGTTCTTTAGTAAAAGTTTTGTTCTCTAAAACATAAATTTTGAAAAATTATATTTTTAATTTTGAATTCAAAGTTTTTTGTTATTGTGATTCGTTAATTATATTTTTCACACTTTCCACAATTAATTTTGTTTTTGAATTTTCTTTGAGTTCTTTTTCTATTTTTTTAAATGCATGCATAACAGTAGTATGGTCTCTTTTTCCAAATTCTTCTCCAATTTTTGGAAAAGACATTTGACCTACTGCTCTACATAAATACATTGCAATTTGTCTTGGATAAACAATATCATTTGATTTCTTTGTGGAAATCAAATCTTTTTTATCTATATTAAAATATTTAGAAACAATTTCTTGAATATAGTCAGCAGATATAACCTTTTCTTTTTGAAGAACTATATCAATTAATGCTTTTTCTACCATTTCGATTGTAATAGGACTGTGTGTAAGTGATGCATAAGCAATTATTTTATTTAATGCACCTTCTAATTCTCTGATATTAGAATCTACTTTAGTAGCAATAACAGATAGAATATAATCATCTATTATTATTTTATCTGTTTGAACTTTTTTTCTAAGAATTGCAAGACGTGTTTCATAATCTGGCATTGAAATATCTGCTAATATTCCCCATTCAAATCTAGATTTTAATCTTTCTTCTAATAAAGGAATATCTCTAGGTGGTTTATCACTAGAAATAATAATTTGTTTATTATTTTCGCGCAATGTATTAAACGTGTGGAAAAATTCTTCTTGTCCAGTTTTTTTGCCAGCAATAAATTGAATATCATCTATTAATAAAACATCAATATTTCTATATTTATTTCTAAATAATTCATTTTTAAAATTAGCATCTTTTATAGAATTAACTAATTCGTTGATAAATTTCTCAGAAGTAACGTATAAAACCTTTAAAGATGGATTATCTGCGATTATTTTATTTCCAATGGCTTGCATTAAATGTGTTTTTCCTAATCCAACTCCACCATATATAAATAAAGGATTGTATGTAGTTGCTGGAGAAGCTGCAACTGCTAATGCTGCTGCATGTGCAAATTCGTTATTTTTTCCAACAACAAAGCTATCAAATGTATATTCTGGTTGTAAACAACTATTAGAATAGTTTTCTGTATCTGAAAAATTGACAGTAACATTTGAAGTTTGATCAGGTTTTTCTTCTGTTTTTTCAATGATAGATAATTCAACTGATGTATTAGTAATATAATTAAATGTATTAACAACTAAATCAAAAAGACGTGCTTCAATAGCATCTTTTTGCATTTTTGATTGTGCAATTAATACTATTTTATTATTGTCTACACTGGATATTTCTAAACTTTTTATCCATGTATTGTATGAAATACCTGTCATTTCGCCTTGTAAAAGGTTTTTAGCTTGAGTAAGTAAATCTTCTTTATTAGAATACATTAGATAAATCTTCCTTTCTATAAAATTTATCAACAATTACTAACAATTATCCACAAGGTTATCCACAGGGTTTTGCGCATCCTTACAGCGAAAAGCTTTTCAATTGTGCACATATTGTGGAAATGTTTATTTCCGTAGATAATTTTCATGTACTCATATAATATCAAAAATAAAAATAAATAGCAAGAGAAATGGTAAAAAAAATGACAAAGCAAATAAATTTATGGAATTGCTTGACTTTTTGGGTTATTTTATAGTATAATTCTTAGTGCTTGTATAAGTTAAATGAAATAAATTATATGTTAATAGAAATTAGGGAGGTGTACTAATTAATGAAAAGAACTTATCAACCTAAAAAAAGACAAAGAAGTAAAGTTCATGGTTTTAGAAAAAGAATGCAAACAAAAGCAGGAAGAAAAGTTTTAAAATCAAGAAGAAATAAAGGAAGAAAAAAATTAACTGCTTAATTAAAAAATAGGACTATTGCGTCCTTTTTTTTATATAATAGTAGGTTGTGGATAACTTTTAAAATTCCTAGAAAAAGTAGGGTAGTGGTTTTTTATAAAATGAATAAAACAATAATGATAAAAAAGAGTTATGAATTTAAGAAACTTTTAAATAAGGGAAAAGGTTTTTATTGTGAATATATAAATATGTATATTTTAAAAAATAGTAAAAATTATAATAGGTTAGCAATTGCAATTTCTAAAAAGCAGGGAAAAGCAGTTGTTAGAAATCATTTTAAAAGATTAATAAAAGAAAATTATAAAAATTTTGAAAATAATTTAAAAAGTGGATATAGTATTTTATTTATTATTAATAAAAATAAAATAAATGAAACTATAAATATTAATTTTTATGATATAAAAAATGATATGTTAAAATTATTTAAAAAATCGGGTATTTTAAATGAAGAAAATATTAATTAAATTAATAGAATTTTATAAAAAATCTATTTCACCATGGTTTGAGGCACATGGAGTACATTGTAAATATGAGCCAACGTGCTCTGAATATATGAAACAGGCCATAGAAAAATATGGAGTATTTAAACGGTATATTTTTAGGAGTAAAGAGAATTTTAAAGTGTAATCCTTTTTCTAAAGGGGGATATGACCCTTTAAAGTAGAAGAAAGGAATGGTGTGATGTTTAAATTTTTTGCGAATATTTTTGGTTATGTTTTAAATTTTGTTTATAATATTGTAAATAATTATGGATTAGCGATAATTATATTTACTATATTACTTAGGTTAATTTTATTACCAATTAATTTAAAACAACAAAAAACTATGAAAAAAACAGCAAAATTACAAGAAAAACTAAAAGAACTGCAAGATAAATATTCAAACGATCCTGTTAGATTCAATGAAGAGGTTAGAAATTTATATACTGAGGAAAATATGAATCCATTCAGTGGTTGTTTAGGTTCAATTTTGCAAATTGTTATAGTAGTAGCCATGTTTATTTTGGTAAGTAATCCACTTACATATATGAAACATATTTCAAATGAAACGTTGTATGGAAAAGATAATAAAGGTGGATATAAAGCTGAATTAGAAGATTCAAATGTAAATTATACAGAAATAGCTATGATTAAACAATTAGGGAATAAGCACAAAGATATAAATCTTAATATGAATTTTTTAGGATTAGATCTAGGTGATATACCAACAAAAGATTATTCAAATCCAAAGGTATTTATAATACCAATATTATATGTTATAACATCTATAGTTTCAATGAAAATTACTACGAGTTTAACGTCAAAAAGAAATAAAAAAGAAGAAGTTATTTCTAGTGAAGCAAATGAAAAATTAAAAAATGAAGAAAAATTAATAAAAGTTGAAAATAATAAAGACGAAATGGATGCAATGGAATCAATGAATAAAACTATGTCATATATGATGCCTATTATGACAGTAAGTATAGCTTTAATAGCTCCTTTGGGACTAGCATTATATTGGTTTATTAGTAATTTACTAATGATACTAGAGAGATTGATTGTTGATAAAACTGTGAAGGAATAAAACTTAATAGAATAATCTTCAGAAAGGAGAAAATAATGGATACATATATATTTGAGGGAAAAACTACAAATGAAGCTATTGAAAAAGGTTTACAAGAATTAAAAGTTTCAAAAAACAAAGTAGATATAAAAGTATTAGAAACTGAAGAAAAAAGAAGCTTTTTTAGTATTTTAACTCCTAGAGTTGTTAAAGTAGAAATGACATTGAAAGAAGAAAAAACAAATAATAATGAAAAAAATGTACAAACGAAAAAGGAAATTAAAGTTGAATTTAATGAAGATGAAATTAAACAAAGAATAACCAATTTTTTAGATGAATTTTTTAAAAATCTTCAAAATAAAAATTTAACTTATAATATTGAAATAAAAGAAAATAATGTTTCGGTTGATATAACAGGTGAAAATACAGGATATTTAATAGGATATAGGGGAGAAGTATTAAATAGTTTGCAGACTATTTTAACAAATGTAGTAAGTAAAGATATGGATGGAAGAATAAAAGTATTATTAAATATTTCTGGCTATAGAGAGAAAAGAGAAAGAGATTTAGAAAATCTAGCTACGAAAATAGCAGGAAGTGTTATAAAAACTAGAAAACCTATAACATTAGAACCTATGTCAGCTTATGAGAGAAAAATTATTCATTTAAAATTACAAGATAATGAAAAAGTTCAAACACATAGTATTGGAGAGGAACCATATAGAAAAATAGTTGTTTCTTTAAAAAAATAAAAATCTGAAGTCAAAGTGAGGATTTAATTTTTAAATTATACTCATTTTGGCTTTTTTATTTTGAAAGGAGTATTAAAGTGAATACGATTGTAGCAATTTCTACAGCACCTGGTGTTGGAGGTATTGGAATTATAAGAATGAGTGGTGAAAATTCATTTGAAATATTAAATAAATTTTTTAAACCTAAAAATAAAAGTTCAGAAATAGAAGGATATAGGATAAAATATGGTAATATTATTGATAAAAATGGAGAAATAATTGATGAAGTATTAGTTTCATATTTTAAAGCTCCAAAAAGTTATACAACAGAAAATATGTGTGAAATAAATTCACATGGTGGAACAGTAATAATTAATAAAATATTGGAAATTTGTTTGGAAAATGGAGCAATTTTAGCAGAACCAGGAGAATTTACTAAAAAAGCTTTTTTAAATGGTAGAATTGATTTAGTACAAGCTGAGGCAGTTGCAGATATTATTAATTCAAAAACAGATAAAGAAGCAAAGATTTCTGTGGAACAATTAGATGGAGGATTATCTAATTATATAAAAGAAATAAGAAAAGATATATTGTCTATAATGGCTGATATAGAAGCTTCTATAGATTATCCAGAGTACGATATAGAAGAAATTTCTAATAAAAAAATATTATTATTTTTAGATAAAATAGATAAAAAATTAGAAAAATTAGAAAATAGTTTTTATAATGGAAAAATACTAAGAGAAGGACTTTCTACAGTTATTTTAGGGAGGCCAAATGCTGGTAAATCTTCACTATTAAATTTAATATTAAATGAAGAAAGAGCTATTATTACTGATATAGAAGGAACTACAAGAGATACTATAGAAGAATTTATTTCAATAAATGGTATACCTTTAAAAATAATTGATACTGCGGGAATAAGGGAAAGCAACGATGAAATAGAAAAAATAGGTGTAAAAAAATCTATAGAAAAAGCAGAAAAAAGTGATATAATTATTTGTATATTTGATGTTTCAAGGGAATTAAATGAAGAAGATTATAAAATATTAAATTTAGCAAAAAATAAAAATTCAATAATAATTTTAAATAAAATAGATTTAGAAAATAAAATAAATTATGAAAAAATAAAAGAAATAAATAAACCAATAATAAAAATGTCTGTAAAAAATGGGGAAGGCCTAGGGGATCTTTATAATAAAATTTCAGAAATATTTAATTTTAATGAAATTGCAAATAATGGTGAATTAATAGTAAGTAATAATAGACATAAATTTTTAATAAAAAATGCTAGAAAAAATATAGATATTTGCCGAAGAACAATTGCTGAAAACATGCCTGTAGATATTATTTCAAGCGGTATAAAAGAAATTTTAGAGGATTTAGGAAAAATAACAGGTGAATCTGTAACAGAGGATATTATAAATGAAATTTTTTCAAAATTTTGTCTTGGAAAATAAATATAAAAAAATTATTCACTTAGGGAAATAAGGGTTATAAAATTAATAAAAAATAATTTTGATTACAAACAAGAGTTTTTACGAACAGATGATTTTGTTCCATGTAGAAACATGAAAAATAATTAAAATAAAATTCAGTAAATAATAGTGTTTGAGAAAATATAATTGTAAAAAAATAAAAAAAAATAAATATTAAAAAATAGAAAGAAAGGGTATAAAAAATATGAGTTATATTGCAGGAGATTATGATGTTGCAGTAATTGGTGCAGGACATGCTGGATGTGAAGCTGCTTTAGCTAGTAGTAGGCTTGGAATGAAAACATTGTTATTTTCAATTAGTTTAGAATGTGTAGCAAATATGCCATGTAATCCACATATTGGAGGATCCTCAAAAGGTCATTTAGTTAGAGAAATAGATGCACTAGGTGGTGAAATGGGTAAAAATACAGACAAAACATTAATACAATTAAAGATGTTAAATACATCTAAAGGTCCAGCAGTACATTCTTTAAGAGCACAAGCTGATAGAAAAAGATATCAAATGGAAATGAAACATACATTAGAAAAGCAAAAAAATCTATTTTTAAAACAAGCAGAGATTGTAGATATAAAGTTTGAAGATGGAAAAGTAAAAAGTTTAACAACGAACATTGGAGCTATATATAATGTAAAAGCTATAATTGTTGCAACTGGAACATATTTAAAAGGAAAAATATTTATAGGTGAAAATTCTTTTGAAAGTGGGCCTGATGGAGTTTTTCCATCAAATAAATTGTCAGAGGTGTTAAAAAATGCAGGAATAAAAATTCAAAGATTTAAAACTGGAACTCCTGCAAGAATAAATAAAAATAGTATTGATTTTTCTAAAATGGAGATACAATATGGGGATGATAATGTAGAACCATTTTCTTTTGAAGATACACAAGTAAATAGCAAACAAGTTGCTTGTTATCTTACATATACTAATGAAAGAACTCATGAAATAATTCGAAATAATTTACAACGTTCGCCATTATATGCAGGAATGATTGAAGGTACAGGTCCAAGATACTGTCCATCAATAGAAGATAAAGTGGTTAGATTTGCGGATAAAGAAAGACATCAGATATTTGTTGAACCAATAGGTTTAGATACTGATGAAATGTATATACAAGGAATGAGTTCATCGCTTCCAGAAGATGTACAAATAGAAATGTATAGAACTTTACCAGGGTTAGAGAATGCAGAATTTACTAGACCAGCTTATGCTATTGAATATGATGCAATTGAACCTTCACAGCTTAAGAGTTCGTTAGAATTAAAGAAAATTAGTGGATTGTTCTTTGCGGGACAAGTTAATGGTACATCTGGATATGAAGAGGCAGCTGCTCAAGGAATTATGGCTGGAATAAATGCAAGTAGAAAAATTCAAGGAAAAGAGCCTATAATTTTAGATAGAAGTCAAGCGTATATAGGAGTTTTGATAGATGATATAGTAACCAAAAGTACTATGGAGCCATATAGAATGATGACTTCAAGAGCAGAATATAGACTTCTTTTGAGACAAGATAATGCAGATTTAAGATTAACTGAAATAGGTCATGAAATAGGTCTTATTTCAGATGAAAGATATAATAAATTTTTAGAGAAAAAAGATAAAATTAAAAGAGAAATTGAAAGATTAAATTCTACTAATATAAAACCAACAGAAGAATTAAATAAATTTTTAAGGGAAAATGGAACATCTGAAGTAACAAGTGGTGTTAAACTTTCAGAATTATTAAAAAGAACAGAAATAAATTATGAAAAATTAGCAATGATTGATAAAAATAGACCAATTCTTGACAAACAAGTTACACGTGAAACAGAAATTATGATAAAATATGATGGATATATAAAATTAGAAGAAAAGCAAGTTGAATCTTTTAAAAAATTAGAAAAAAAATTATTATCAGAAGATATTAATTATGATGAAATAAAAGGACTCAGATTGGAAGCAAGACAAAAATTGAATAAATATAAACCATATTCAATAGGACAAGCTTCGAGAATATCTGGTGTTTCACCAGCAGATATTTCTGTTTTATTAATTTATTTACAAAGTAAAAAATAATGGAAAGGAATTTTTTAAATAATATGGAATATGATGAATTTAAAGATTTTTTTAATTCAGAAGCTTTAAACAATAATATAGAAATAAAAAATCAAAAATTATTTTTTAAATATATGAAATTATTATTAGATTGGAATGAAAAAATAAATGTTACTGCTATTAAAAATGAAAAAGAGTTTATTGTGAAACATTTTATTGACTCATTAACTATTAGTAATTTTATTAAGGAAAATGATAGAGTAATAGACGTTGGAACTGGTGCGGGATTTCCAGGTATACCATTAAAACTTATATATGAAGATTTGAATATAACATTAATTGATTCTGTAAATAAAAAAGTAAATGTTTTAAATAATATTATAAGTGAATTAAAGTTAGAAAATATAGAGGCATTACATATAAGAGCTGAAGAATTAGCAAAAGATAAAAGGTATAGAGAGCAATTTGATGTAGCTATTTCTAGAGCTGTTGCAAATATGACAACTTTGGTAGAATATTTATTACCTTTTGTGAAAATTTCTGGAAAAGTTATTTGTATGAAAGGACCAAATTATGAGGAAGAATTAGAAAATAGTAGAAATGCTATAAAAATTTTAGGTGGAATAGTAGAAAATGTTGAGAAATTTAAAATAGATAATGAAATAGAAAGAAATATAATAATTATAAAAAAAATAAAAGAAACATCATTAAAATATCCTCGAGGTCAAAATAAACCAATAATTAATCCATTAAAATAAAAAATTATCCTATAGGATAATTTTTTTTATTTTTTTATTCAAATACATTGACATATTTATCAAATTTTTATATTATTATAGTGATAAAAGGGGGGACATATTGTGGGGAAAATTATAGCTGTTGCAAATCAAAAAGGAGGAGTTGGAAAGACTACAACTTCAGTTAATTTAAGCACTATATTAGCTAAAAAAGGTAAAAGAGTTATTCTTATTGATGCAGATCCTCAAGGTAATGCTACAAGTGGATTAGGTATAGATAAAGAAGTTGAAAGTTCATTATATGATGTATTGATAAATGGAGTTGACATAATATCAACATTGCAAGATACTTGTATAGGAACATTAAAATTATGTCCTTCTAATATGAATTTAGCGGGAGCAGAAGTAGAATTGGTTTCGCTAATGTCTAGAGAACAAAGACTAAAAGAAAAACTAGATGTTATAAAAAGTGGAGTAGATTATGTTTTTATTGATTGTCCACCATCATTGGGATTAATTACATTAAATTCATTTACTGCGGCTGATTCTGTTTTGATACCAGTACAGTGTGAATATTATGCTTTAGAAGGATTGGGACAATTAATTAATACAATTAATTTAGTAAAAAGACATCTTAACAAATCTTTAGAGATTGAAGGTGCTGTACTTACAATGTATGATGTTAGAACAAATCTTTCAAATCAAGTTGTAAGAGAAGTTAAGAGATATTTTGATGATAAAGTATATAAAACGGTAATTCCAAGGAATATAAAACTTAGTGAGGCACCTAGTTTTGGAATGCCAATAACATTATATGACCCAAAGTCAAAAGGTTCTAGATGTTATGAAAAACTTGCAAGAGAAGTTTTATCTAATAATAAAGGAATATAATGGGAGGGTATTATAATGAATAATAAGAAAACTGGTTTAGGAAAAGGATTAGATGCTTTATTTGGTGGACCTGTGATTGCAGAGGAAAAGCCTGAAGGTGATTTAATTCAAAGTATAAAATTAATTGAAATTGAACCAAATGAGGAACAGGCAAGAAAAATTTTTAATGAAGAATCAATAGATGAACTTGCAGAATCTATAAAAAAATATGGTGTTATTCAACCAATAATTGTAACTAAAAAGGATAATTATTATCAAATAGTAGCTGGAGAAAGAAGATGGAGAGCATCAAAAAAAGCAGGAATTACTGAAATACCAGCAATAGTAAGAGATGATGATGAACAAAGAAATAGAGAAATTTCATTAATAGAAAACATACAAAGAGAAGATTTGAATCCAATAGATAAAGCTAGAGGGATAAAGGTTTTAATGGATGAATATAATTTAACACAACAGCAAGTATCTGAAATATTAGGAAAAAGTAGAAGTAGTATAGCTAATTCTGTAAGAATATTAAATTTAGATGAAAGGGTTATAGAATTTGCTATTGAGGGTAAACTAACAGAGGGACATTGTAAAGCATTAATGGCAATTCCAAATAATGAAAAACAGTATCAGATGGCTCTTAATATGATAGAATCTGGAGATACAGTTCGTGAAGCAGAAAAAAGGGCAAAGACTCATAAAAAAATGAAGAAAAAAGATGAGAAGTATGAAGCAATATTTAGAGATATAGAAGATACATTTCAAGGATTTTTTGGAACTAAAGTAAAATTAGATGCTGGTCCAAAAAAGGGTAAAATTATTATACAATATGCTTCAAATGATGATTTGGAAAGAATCTTAGAGTTAATAAAAGGATAGGACGGTTTAAATGGAGAATCTTTTAGAATTTATAAAAACAGATAATTTTTTATTAATATCATTTTTTTTAAATATAATTTTAGTAATTATTGTTTTATTTTGTATTATAAAAATATATTTAATGAATAAAAAATATATTATATTTATGAAAAAATTGGGAAATGGTAATAATTTAGATGAAATGTTAAAAGGTTATTTGATGGATGTTAGAGAAATTCAAAAAGATAATATAGAAATAAAAGGATATTATACAAAGTTAAATAATGATTTAGCATCATGTATTCAAAAAATAGGATTAGTTAGATATAATGCTTTTAAAGATGTAGGAAGTGATCTAAGTTTTGCTATAGCTTTATTAGATAAAAATAATAATGGAGTAGTTTTTAATGGTTTATATGGTTCTGAGTCTTCTAATATTTATGCGAAGCCAATAAAAAATGGAGTATCAACATATCAATTATCTAGTGAAGAACAAGATGCAATAGAAATAGCTGAACAAAGCAAAAATTTTATAGCAAAACATAAGAGTAATGAATTATATAAAGAAGGAAAATAATTAAATATAAATTATAATTAGTATAAACATAAAAAATAAGTAAAAGACATTATAAATTATATTTTTATAAATGAACTATAATTGTTAAATAAAAAAGCTCTTTAAAATCAAATTTAAGGAGTTTTTATTTTTATTTAAACAAGTTATATTATTGAAGTAAAAAAAACGTTAAAATGCAATTTGAAAATAATGTGGTGAATAATAAAAATTTTTAAATAGTTAAATAAAAAAATAAATTTCTTATTGACAAAAGCCAATGCAGTGTGTTAATATATATGTGTTGCTAGTGTAGATAGCTTCATGGAGAGGTGGTCGAGTTGGTTTATGGCACCAGTCTTGAAAATTGGCGTAGGTGTGAGCCTACCGTGGGTTCGAAT
>CANRQI010000007.1 GCA_947632835.1 uncultured Clostridia bacterium | reverse complement strand
TAAGTTAGGAAATGGAATAGAATTTCATGGATATGATGGTGAAAATGGTGAAGTAGATTTATCGCAAGCATTTACAGAATCAAGCTTTGTATTTGATGGACAAGATGATTATTTAGAGTTCCCTTATGATTCCAATAATGAATTTGATGGAGGGTTTAGTATGGAATTTTATGGATTGTTTCATGAGAATGGGAGACATGTAAATGTTGCTACTAATCAAGAACTTCCAGATAAGGATACATATGCAGGTTTGATAAATTTAGTTAGAAGTAAAGCTTTGAAAGAGGAAAATTGGTATGATTTAGGTTATGAGGCGGTTAGATGTGGTGTGTATAACAGTAATGGTACAAGTGCAGATCGATTTTGTTTTAATTTTTTAGGTGCGGATAGTGAATGGTCAAGCTTATCAAAAGTAAGTGGAGTTGAAACAGGTTGGACTAATCCAGGTGCGCCATGGAATCAAATTGTTAATATTCCTATTCCTGAAGGAAAAGTAATCCATTTTGTTGTTGTTTTTGATGGAGAAAATGGGAAAGAAAAATTATTTTCAAATGGTTCTAAGGTTTCTGATGTGAATATTTCTAAAGAATACTGGGGAGAATATTTAAAAAATTTAGATAAAAGTATTAAAGATAATAGAGAGATAGATAAAGTGTGGTTTGGAAGGGGAACAATGAGTAGTGGTAGATATTTGCACTATAGTCATATGGAATGTTACTCATGTAAATTATATAGTAGACCATTGACAGATAATGAAGCAATGGAATCTTATAAAAAAAGTGTTAGTTACCATGATTTTTTAGCAAAGTAAATTAAATTAACGGATATGAAGGGAAGTATGGCCCTTCTTTATTTTTAGTTTTCTTTTTTAATATTCTTAAAAATTTTGGAAATAATATTTTATAAAATACTTGAAAAATTATTCAATTTGATATAGAATAATTTTGGTCAAAAGTAGACTAAATTTTAGGATGCTTTATTTATAGGTTAAAGTGTCGTGAGTAGGAGGAGAGAAATTATGGCAATAAGAGTAGCTATAAATGGTTTTGGACGTATTGGACGTCTTGCATTTAGACAAATGTTTGGAGCAGAAGGGTATGAAATCGTTGCAATTAACGATTTAACAAGTCCTGATATGTTAGCTCATTTATTAAAATATGATTCTGCACAAAAAAGATATGAAAAGGCAGATACAGTATCCGCTGGAGAAGATTCAATTACTGTTGATGGAAAAACAATAAAAATTTATGCAGAGAAAGATGCAACAAATCTTCCATGGGGAGAAATTGGTGTTGATGTTGTATTAGAATGTACAGGTTTCTATACAACAAAAGAAAAAGCATCTGCTCATATAACTGCAGGAGCTAAAAAAGTTGTAATTTCTGCACCAGCTGGAAAAGATTTACCAACAATAGTTTATGGAGTAAATGAAGGTACATTAAAACCAGAAGATACTATTATTTCAGCAGCTTCTTGTACAACAAACTGCTTAGCACCTATGGCTAAAGCATTAAATGATTATGCACCAATTCAATCAGGTATTATGACAACAGTTCATGCTTATACAGGAGATCAAATGGTACTTGATGGTCCACATAGAAAAGGTGATTTAAGAAGAGCTAGAGCAGCAGCTATTAATATTGTTCCAAATTCAACTGGAGCAGCAAAAGCTATTGGTTTAGTTATTCCAGAATTAAATGGAAAATTAATTGGTTCTGCACAAAGAGTTCCAGTTCCAACAGGTTCAACTACTATTTTAGTAGCAGTTGTAAAAGGAGAAAATATTACAGTAGATTCAATCAATGAAGCTATGAAAAAACAATCAAGTGCTTCATTTGGATATACAGAAGAACCACTTGTTTCTTCTGATGTTATTGGAATTACACAAGGTTCTTTATTTGATGCAACTCAAACAATGGTTACAGAAATAGAAAATGGATTATATCAAGTTCAAGTTGTATCTTGGTATGATAATGAAAATTCTTATACAAGTCAAATGGTTAGAACAATAAAATATTTTGCAGAATTAAACTAATTATTATAATGACTATTTATAAAGTGTGAAGATAACTTCGCCGTAAAATGAAATTGAAATAAAATGGAGGTAGGCGATTTTGCGTACCTCCTTTTAAGCAATAAGAAAGGAAATGGTTTGAAATGAATAAGAAAACAGTTAAAGATATTGATATTAAAGGAAAAAAAGTTTTAGTTAGATGTGATTTTAATGTTCCTTATGATGAGAACAGAGTTATCACAGATAGCAGAAGAATAGTAGCTGCTTTACCTACTATTAAATATTTAATTGAAAATAATTGTAAAGTAATTTTGTGTTCACATTTAGGTCGTCCAAAGGGAGAAGTAAAACCTGAGTTTTCTTTAAATATAGTTGCTGATGAGCTTACTAAATTATTAGGTCAAAATGTAACTCTTGCAAAAGATGTTGTAGGAGAAGATGCAGTAAAATTAGCATCTGAATTAAAAGAAGGAGAAGTTATGCTTCTTGAAAATGTTAGATTTGAAGCTGGAGAAGAAAAAAATGATGAAGAATTATCAAAGAAATTTGCTTCACTAGCAGAAGTATTTGTTAACGATGCATTTGGAACAGCACATAGAGCACATAGCTCTACAACAGGAGTAGCAAGCTATTTACCAGCAGTATCAGGATTTTTAATTGAAAAAGAATTAAACTTTTTAGGAACTGCATTGGAAAATCCAGAAAGACCATTTATGGCAATTTTAGGTGGAAGAAAAGTTTCAGATAAAATTGGTGTAATTGAAGCATTATTGGAGAAAGTTGATGTTTTAATGATTGGTGGAGCAATGGCTTACACATTCTTTAAATCAATGGGTTATGAAGTTGGAAATTCAATTTGTGAATTAGATAAATTAGATTTAGCAAAAGAATTAATGGAAAAAGCTAAATCAAAAGGTGTTAAATTTATGCTTCCAGTAGATACAAAAGTTGGAAAAGAATTTAAAGAAGATACTGAAAGCAAAACAGTTAAATATACAGAAATTCCAGATGGTTGGGAAGGATTTGATATTGGAACTGAAACAATTAAATTATATTCAGAAGAATTACAAAAAGCTAAAACAGTTGTATGGAATGGCCCTGTAGGTTTATTTGAATTTGATCAATTTGCAGTTGGAACAAACAGTATCGCAAAAGCATTAGCAGATGTAGATGCTGTAAAAATAATAGGTGGAGGAGATTCTGCCGCAGCTGTTGAAAAGGCTGGTTTAGCTGAAAAATTTACACATATTTCAACAGGTGGAGGTGCTTCACTTGAATTCTTAGAAGGTAAAAAATTACCAGGAATTGAAGCATTACAAGATAAATAAAGTTTATAGGTGAACTAAAAACCTAAATATATTATATAAGGAATAAAGATATGACACCACATAATGAAGCAAAATTAGGAGATTTTGCCAAAACTGTAATAATGCCAGGAGATCCAAAAAGGGCGGAATTAATTGCTGAAAAATATTTAGAAAATTTTAAACTTATTAATGATGTTAGAGGAATTAAAGCTTATACAGGATATTATAAAGATAAAAAAATTTCTATTATGGCAAGTGGAATGGGAATGCCTTCTATGGGAATTTATTCGTATGAATTATATAAATTTTATGATGTTGAAAATATTATTAGAATTGGATCTTGTGGAAGTTATATAGATGAATTACATTTGTTAGATTTAATTTTAGTTGATAAAACTTATACAGAAGGAAATTATGCGTTAACTTTAAATAACGATAAATGTAATATTGCTTCTGCAAGTGAAAATTTGAATAATATTATTGAAAATACAGCCCGAAAATTGGATTTTAAATATTTAAAAGGTACAACTCTTTGTAGTGAGGCATTTGATGCATACATGACAGATAGTAAAAAATTATTTGAAAGAATGCCTGCAGATATTAAAGTAATCGGTTCAGAAATGGAAGCATTTGCTTTATTTTATAATGCAAAATTGCTAAATAAAAATTGTGCATGTATTTTAACTGTTGCAGATGACCATTTTCATAAAGATACAGTATCAAGTAAGAAAAGAGAAAAAGCACTTAATAACATGATAGAATTGGCTTTAAATAGTGCGATAGAAATTTAAATATTGAAATAATTTAAACATTGCAATAAAGTTGTAAATTTTAAAACTAGATAGATGAACATAGGAGGAAAAAGTTGAATTATAAAAGAGTGTTTTTAATTGTATTGGATAGTGTTGGAATAGGAGAATTACCAGATGCTTACAAATATGGAGATGAAGGAAGTAATACAATACGTTCAATATCAAAATCTAAATTTTTTGATATAAATACTATGAGAAAAATGGGAATTTTTAATATTGATGACATTGGTTTTGAAACTCCTTTTGAAAATCCAATAGCTTCATATTGTAAGCTTGCGGAAAAATCTTGTGGAAAGGATACAACTACTGGTCATTGGGAAATAGCAGGAGTTATATCTGAAACTCCATTTCCAACATATCCAGATGGATTTCCAGAAGAGGTAATAAATGAGTTTATTTCAAAAACAGGTAGAGGAATTTTGTGTAATAAACCTTATTCAGGAACAGAAGTTATAAAAGATTATGGAAAAGAGCATATTGAAACAGGAAAATTAATAGTTTATACTTCAGCTGATAGTGTTTTTCAAATTGCTGCTCATGAAAAAGTAGTACCTTTGGACAAGTTATATGAATATTGTAAAATAGCAAGAGAAATTTTAAAAGGTAAACATGCAGTTGGAAGAGTTATAGCAAGACCATTTGATGGAGAAGCACCTGATTTTTATAGAACTAAAAATAGACATGATTTTTCACTTATTCCACCTAATACAATGTTAAATGATTTAAAAAATAATGGTAAAGATGTAATTGCGATTGGAAAAATTAATGATATTTTTGCAGGTTCTGGTGTAACAGAAAAATATTATACTAAAGATAATAATGAAGGTATGGCAAAAACTTCTGAAATGTTATCTAAAGATTTTAATGGACTTTGTTTTGTAAATTTGGTTGATTTTGATATGTTGTATGGTCATAGAAATAATGTTGACGGATATGCAAAAGCATATACAGAAGTTGATAAATGGCTTGATGGTTTTATAAAAGAATTAAATGATGATGATATTTTAATGATTACGGCAGATCATGGCTGTGATCCAGAAACTCCTAGTACAGACCATTCTAGAGAGTATATTCCACTTTTAATTTATGGAAAAAATATACAATCTAAAAATTTAGGAATAAGAGAAACATTTTCAGACATTGCAAAAACTATTGACGATATATTTGAGATTCCAAATAATTTTCCAGGAAAAAGTTTCTTTAATGAAATAAGAATTTAAAGTAAATTTTTATCAAAGGCTAGTGAGAAAGGAAATAGTTTATTATGAAAATGTATGATATTATTCAAAAAAAGCGAGATAAGTGTAAATTGTCTAAGGAAGAAATAGAATATTTTGTTAATGGATATGTGAAAGATGAAATTCCAGATTATCAAAGTTCGGCTTTACTTATGGCAATATATCTTAATGGCATGACAGATGACGAAATAACTAATTTAACTATGGCAATGGCAAATTCTGGAGAAATGTTAGATTTATCTGGAATTGAAGGCAAAAAAGTAGATAAACATAGTACAGGAGGAGTTGGAGATAAAACTACTTTAATAGTTGCTCCAATTGTTGCTAGTGTTGGGTGTAAAGTTGCTAAAATGAGTGGTAGAGGATTAGGATTTACAGGAGGAACTACTGATAAATTAGAATCTATTGAAGGTTATCAAGTAGAACTTCCTAGAAAAGATTTTATTAATCAAGTAAATCAAATAGGAATTAGTGTAATAAGTCAATCAGAAAATTTAGCACCTGCAGATAAGAAAATATATAAATTAAGAGATGTTACTGCTACAATAGAAAGCATACCTCTTATTGCATCTAGTATAATGAGTAAAAAAATTGCTTCTGGTGCAGATTATATTGTTTTAGATGTGAAAACAGGCGAAGGCGCTTTTATGAAAACTTTTGATAGAGCAAAAGAACTTGCCAATAAATTAGTGAATATTGGAAATTTGGCTGGTAAGAAAACAGTAGCTTTAATTACAAATATGAATATTCCTTTAGGATATGAAGTGGGAAATTCTTTAGAAGTGAAAGAAGCTATAAAAGTTTTAAATGGTGAAGGTCCAACAGATTTAACAAATATTTGTATAGAATTGGCAACTTGTATGGTGATGCTTTGTAAGAATATAGATAAATCAAAAGCTGAAGAATTAGTAAAAGAAAGCATTTCAAATGGTTCTGCTTTTAATAAATTTAAGGAACTAGTAGAATATCAACATGGAAATGTTTCATGGATTGAAAATCCAGATTTATTTCCAAAAGCTAAATACAATATAGAAGTTAGTTCTAATACTTCTGGATATATATACAAAATGAATGCTGAAAAAATAGGAAAAATAAGTTGTAGTTTAGGTTCAGGGAGAGAAAGAAAAGAAGATAAAATAGATTATTCAGCAGGAATTACATTGTTAAAGAAAACAGGAGATTTTGTTAATAAAGGAGATGTTTTAGCTATATTACATACAAATTTGGAAGATAGTATTGATGTAGCAAAGGAAAAGTATTTAGAAGCATTAGAAATATCTGATTTAAAACCAGAAAAAGAAAAATTAGTTTATGATATAGTAATGTAAAATCTGATATTGTTTAAAAAAAGAAAGGATGAGAGTTTTATGAGAAGAAAAGTTATTGCAGGAAATTGGAAAATGAATATGCTTCCAAATGAAGCTATTGAGTATATTCAAGCATTTGGACCATTAGTAAAAGATACAGAAAATGAAGTTATATTATGTGTTCCTTATACAGATTTATTTTATTGTTTATTAAATGCTCAAGGAACTAATATAAAAATAGGAGCACAAAATATGCATTTTGCTGAAAATGGTGCATATACAGGAGAGGTTTCTGGAAAAATGTTAAAAGCAATTGGAGTAGAATATGTAATAATTGGACATTCTGAAAGAAGAGAATATTTTGCAGAAACAAATGAAACTGTTAATAAAAAAATAAAATCAGCATTAGAAAATGGATTGAAACCTATAGTTTGTGTTGGAGAAAAATTAGCGGAAAGAGAAGCAGGAAAAGCAAAAGATATAATTACAAAACAAACAGAATTAGCATTAGAAGGTTTAACTGATGAGCAAGTAAAAAATATTATTATTGCTTATGAGCCAATTTGGGCTATTGGTACTGGAAAAACAGCTACTGCTGAAGATGCTAATAATAGTATAAAAGATATAAGAACAAAAATTGCTGAACTTTATGGAAATGATGTGGCTGAAAATGTTATAATTCAATATGGAGGAAGTGTAAAATCTTCAAATGCTAAAGAATTGTTTACTACTTCTGATATTGATGGTGGATTAGTAGGTGGTGCTAGTTTAAAACCAGATGAATTTAGCAAAATTGTAAATTATGATAAGTAAGATTTTAGAATGAACAAAATTGGAAAGGAATGAAATTAAAAATGAATAAAAAAGTTACAATGTTGATGATACTAGATGGATATGGAATTAATGAAAAAACAGAAGGTAATGCAGTAAAACTTGCTAATACTCCAAATTTAGATGAGATTTTTAATAAAAATCCAAATACTATAATTCATACAAGTGGTGGAGATGTTGGACTTCCAGATGGTCAAATGGGAAATTCAGAAGTAGGTCATACAAATATTGGAGCAGGAAGAATTGTATATCAAGATTTGGCAAAAATAACTAAATCAATTGAAGATGGAGATTTTTTTAGTGTTCCAGAATTTGTAAAAGCTATTGAGAATTGTAAAGAACATAATTCAAAATTGCATTTAATTGGTTTACTTTCTGATGGAGGAGTTCATAGCCATAATAGACATTTATATGGATTGCTAGAAATGGCTAAAAGAAAAGGTTTTGAAGATGTATTTGTTCATTGCTTTATGGATGGTAGAGATACACCACCTGCTTCAGGAGAAAATTATATAGTTGAACTTGAAGAAAAAATGGCTGAAAAACAAATTGGAAAAATAGCTACTATTTCAGGTAGATTTTATAGTATGGATAGAGATAAGAGATGGGAAAGAGTCGAAAAAGCTTATAACGCTATGGTAAAAGGAGAAGGTGAGAAGGCTAATTCAGCTGTTCAAGCAGTAGAAGAATCTTATCAAAGAGAAGAGTTTGATGAATTTATTAAACCAACAGTAATTTGCAATAATGGTGAACCAATTGCAACTATAGGTGAAAATGATTCAGTTATTTTCTTTAACTTTAGACCAGATAGAGCTAGAGAAATAACAAGAAGTATAGTAGATGAAAAATTTGATGGCTTTAAAGTAAATCATTTCAAAACATATTTTGTTTGCATGACACCTTATGATGAAACTATGCCAAATGTTGAAGTTGCATTTAAAAAGGAAGAAATAAAGAACACTTTTGGAGAATATATAAGTCAAAAAGGTTTAACACAATTAAGAATAGCTGAAACAGAAAAATATGCACATGTAACATTTTTCTTTAATGGAGGAAATGAAAAACAATATGAAGGTGAAGACAGAATTTTGATTCCATCTCCTAAAGTTGAAACTTATGATTTAAAACCAGAAATGAGTGCAGAAGAGGTTACTGAAAAAGTTGTAGAAGCTATAGACTCACAAAAATATAATGCTATAATTTTAAATTATGCTAATCCAGACATGGTAGGTCATACAGGAAGTATAGAAGCTACAATTAAAGCATTAGAATGTTTAGATAATTGCGTTGCTAAAGTTGTAGATGCAATTAATAGAAATGAAGGTGTACTTTTAATTACAGCTGATCATGGAAATTCAGAACAAATGATAGATTATAAAACTGGAGAACCACACACAGCCCATACAACAAATCCTGTACCTTTAGTGATGATTGGTAGACCAAATAGAAAATTGAAGGAGGGACGTTTAGCTGATTTAGCTCCAACAATGTTAGAAATTATGGGACTTGAAAAACCAAGTGAAATGACAGGTGAAAGTTTACTTATAAGCTAATTTTTAAATAATTATTGGTAAAAGCATACTTGCAAGCTAAGGAGAAGATATATGGTAGGATTTCGGAAAAGAAAAAGAATTTTATATGCAAATTCAAGATCATCTTTTTGAGATGATTCCAGAAAATTGGAAGACTATTTTACTTCATACTGCTATTATTGACATAGAAGGTCAAAAACCAAAAGGAGAGATGTATTTTTATTATATACCAAAAGGCTTTTTGAAAAGAAAACCTGTTAATTGTTATGAAATACCAGCACTATTTGATATAGATGAAGAAGAATATTCAAGATTAATTACAAATTTATATAATATAATAAAATTACTTCGAGATAGTTATAGAAATTACAAAAATAAAGTTTGGAGTACCATAGATATTATTTGTCAAAATGATAAGTTTATTGTAGAATATGGTTTTGAAGATTTGATTGGATCTCAATATTCACCAGAGGAAAGACATATTATTTGGAGATATAAAAATTTGGACATAGATATAGATTCTTTGAATAGAAAAGAAAGAAAAGTCATTGATTATTTTATTAAAGAGTCAAATGTTAGTTTACCTCCTAAAACTGAAATCGTTACTACTGAAATTTATGAAAGACCAGCTAAAGCCGTTGTTGATTATGAAAAAAGTTTAACTTTAGATGAGATAATTGCAAGAGATAGAGAATTAGAACGTCAAGAAGAAAAAAGACAGAAAAAAATAGCTAAAAAGAAGAAAAAGAAGCAGTTGGATATTTTAGATGATGAAAATCCAGAAAATGTGATTTCAAATCAAATATTGAAATAAATTTTTATGAAAATTATACAAAAGAATAAAAGGGGGATATATGTTAATAATACAATTAATGATAGCATTAGTGCCACTATGGGTAGTTAATTTATTTATTGGAAAATATGAGAAAAAAAGTTTTAAAAGAGTATGTTATTTGTTTTTTTATGTAGTAATAGCAATGATTGTATTAACAATATATGATAGTTTTATAAAACAAATATTGAATGAAATTTTACGGTATTTTTCCTATTTTAAGTAGTTCAGCGTTACTTTTAGTGTTTATAGAAAAACTATTTTATACTGGATTGCCTGAAGAAATAATAAAGTATTCAGCAATAAAAATGTCTAAACCTATGAATCAAATTGAAATTTTAAAAAATTCAATGTATGTTTCTACAATATTTATGTTTTATGAAAATTACTCCTATGCTCAAGATGGGATTTTAATTGGTTTGTGGCGAGCAATATTACCTGTACATATTATTTCACAAGTAGTAATGTCATATTTTTTGTTAAAGTCTTATGATGTAAAAGAAAAAAATAAAATGAAGTACGTTATATATTCTATTTTTAGTATAATATTACCAATAATTATACATACAACATATAATTGTTATGCTTCTATGAGTGAAAATGGATTAAATAAAGCAATAATTATTTTTGTTTTAGGAATAATTGCATATTTTATAACATATAAATATATAAGAAGTATGGCTAAAAAATATTCAAATGATTTTGAAGAAAGTGTGATAAAGATAAACAAAACTAAAATTATTACTATTATTTTAGTTACACTTTTTTGGGTTTATACTTTTATGATAGCATAGTATGAAAAATAATTTACATATATTAAAAATACATCAAGTAAAAAGTAAAGCAAATTGTATGAAAAGGTGTATAAAAAATATATGTAAATTTATTTTTTAGTATTGATAATTTTTTTAATATGGAATATAATATTATTATAGTAGTTATGGGGGTGTATTTGGTTTCGACAGAATTTCAGAAATAAGAATAGCGAGTAGTGGTGCCAGTCCACTTTAAAAGGCAATTTTAAATATAAACGCTGATAATAAAGAATTAGCATTTGCTGCCTAAGTTGCGGCAACGTCTTACTTTTGAAACCTATGGCTTAAGATAAGGCGCCAAATTAATAGGAAACGAAATTAATAGTTTCTCTGGCTATTAATGGGATTCATACAGAGATATTTAAAATATGATTTGTTTATTAATTATATTTTAAAGAATTTTTTTAATAAACTGCACTCGGAGAAGTTCTTATGGAAAAAATTTTGGACACGAGTTCGACTCTCGTCACTTCCACCAATAAGTAAAATCGTCGTACCAGACGAAAATGGTTAATTGACTGTAAAAGGTCAATTTTTTTTATTTATAATTGTGTCAATGAAATTTGAAAAATTCATTATTTTAATTTTCGTAATTTTGTATTTTTAAATTAAATTCTTATAGTAGTTTAGAAGTTTTAATATATTTTTTAGTTATGGTTTGTGGGGACCGTTTTAGAAAATGTTATAAACGTTAGTGAATTACATTTTCTTAAATGGGGAGAATAACTTAAAAAATATATTAAAACTTTTTTAAATGTAGATGTCTTGTAACTAAAATACTGATATTAAAATTGTTTACAAAATATTTATAAAGGTATATAATGTAAAGAAAAAGAAAGGGATGTTAGAAAAATGAAAGATATAATAATTAAAGTTGAAGGAATGGTTTGTAACGGATGTGAAAATAGAGTTCAAAATGCTTTAAAAAATATTGAAGGAGTTGAAAATGTAATTGCAGACCATACTAAAGGTATTGTTACTATTACTGCTAAAAGTGAAGTTGCAGAGAGTGTTATAAAAGAAAAAATTGAAGATATTGGTTTTGAAGTAAAGGAAAATTAATTATGAAAAAAATAAATTTATCTATTGATGGAATGACATGTAGTGCTTGTTCTAATGGATTAGAGAAATATTTGAATAAGCAAAAAGGTATTTTTAATGCTACAGTTAATCTAGTAATGGCAACTGCTACAATTGAATATGATGAAAATTTATTAAATCAAGAAAGTATTGAAAAATTTGTACAGGAAGCTGGATTCAAAAGTTTAGGTGAATTTAAAGAAATAAAAATTGAGAAAAAAACTCAAAAAGAAAAAATAAAATTTATATTTTTTTCTATATTAGCAATAGTTTTAATGTATATATCAATGGGACATATGCTAAATTTACCAATAATTTCATTTGTTGATCCACATAGCAATCCTATAAATTATATGATTGTTTTATTCTTATTAACAATATGCTTTTTAATTTATGGTTTTGATATTTTAAAAAATGGATATAAAAACTTAATTCATAAAACTCCAAATATGGATACATTAGTGAGTATAGGTGTAATATCAAGTTTTGGTTATAGTATTTTTAATATGTTTAATGTTTTTTTAGGCAATCATCATCAAGTTATGAATTTATATTTCGAATCATCTGCAATAGTAATTTATTTTGTAAAGCTTGGCAGATATATTGATGGAATTAGCAAAGATAAAACAAAAGAAGCAATACAAAAATTGGTAAAAATCACTCCAAATACAGCAGTAGTAAAAAGAGATGGTGTAGAAAAAACTGTTACATTAGATGAAATCAATAAAGGAGATATTTTAGTAAGTAAAGCAGGAGAAAAAATAGCAGTAGATGGAGAAATAATATTGGGAAAAGCGCATTTTGATGAGTCATTTATTACAGGAGAAAGTAAACCAATATCAAAAGAAATAGGAAATAAAGTAATTGCAGGAAGTATGAATTACGATGGGTATATTGAATATAAAGCAGAGAGAATTGGAAAAGAATCAACAATATCTGAGATTGTAAAATTGGTTATAGAAGCAAGCAATACTAAAGCACCAATTAGTAAAGTAGCAGATAAAGTATCTGGATATTTTGTACCAAGTGTAATTGTTATTGCTATAATTACTTTTTTATTTTATTTGCTAACTGGACAAGGTTTTGAAATAGCAATAACTTCATTTATTACTGTTTTAGTTGTAGCATGTCCATGTAGTTTAGGATTAGCAACACCACTTGCTGTAGTTGTAAGCGAAGGCTTATGTGCAAGTAATGGTATATTGGTTAAGAAAAGTGAAATATTAGAAAATGCTCAAAAAGTCAATACAATTGTGTTTGATAAAACAGGAACATTAACTTATGGTAAATTGAAAATTGCTGAAGTGTTGAATTATAGCAAAATGAGCGATAAAGAATTATTATCATTGATTGGTAGTATAGAAAGTAAATCAACACATCCTATTGGAAAGGCATTTACAGATTATATAGAGCAAAATGAAATGCAATTTTTAGAAGTTAAAGAATTTGAGAATGTTGCTGGTTATGGAATAATTGGAAAGATAGAAAATGAAAAATTTATTTTAGGAAATTCAAAAATTTTAGAAAAATATGAAATAAAAAATAATTGTTTAGAAGATGAAAAAAAGCTTGCTGAAAATGGTAATAGTATAATATATGTAGTAAAAGATAAAGAAATACTTGCACTTATTGGAGTAAATGATATTTTAAGAGATAATGTAAAAGAAGTAATAAGTATTTTAAATCAAAATAAAATCGAAACAATTATGTTAACAGGAGATAATAAACAAACTGCTGAAAAAATTGCTGAAAGTGTTGGAATAACTAAAGTAATTTCAGATGTAGTGCCATCAGAAAAAGCAAAAACTATAAAAGATTTAAAACAAGATGGTAAATATGTAATGATGTGTGGAGATGGAATAAATGATAGTCCAGCTTTAGCAAGTTGTGATATAGGAGTAAGTATCAACAGTGGAACTGATATAGCAATGGATTCGTCAGATGTTATTTTAACTAAGAATGATTTAGGAAGTATTTTAGATTTAATTAATATTAGTAAAAAAACAATTAGAAATATAAAGCAAAATTTATTTTGGGCATTTTTTTATAATGTTTTGATGATTCCTATAGCAATTGGTTTATTAAAGCCTATTGGAATTTCAATTAATCCTATGATAGCAAGTTTAGCAATGGTTTTCAGTAGTATTACAGTTATATTAAATGCTTTAAGATTAAGAAGAATACATGTAAATAAAAGTTCGTCATAACGTAAGAAAAACACGATAATCAGTATGCTTATTTTAGCAGGAGTATCTTTGAATGCGATAATAGGGGATAATGGGATAATAACTAAAGCACTAAATGCAAGTTTCTTGTCTGAAATGACGGCAGTACAGGAAGCCTATGAATTATGGCAGACGAGTCATTATGATGACAATGAAATGCCAACAAATGGAATAGTGCAATCAAAAGATATAAGCGAAAATGGGAGATTATATGGAGAAATAGCGTATTATAGAAGATGGTCTGAAACAGGAACTATGCCGGATACATCTATAAAATTAGATACAGAAAGTTTTAATAAAATATTTGATGGAGATATATCATATATTCCGAGAGGGGTAGAGGATTTATATTATTTAGACAATAAAAAATTAGGATTAGAAGAAAACAAAAAATATATAGTAGATTTGACAACAGGAATAATATATGCAATGTCAAAATATACAGTAGAAAATGTAGATGTACATAGTTTACCAATGTATAAAGCAGTAGTGAATGGAGAAACAACGGCACCCAAATTTGCCCAAGCAGAAGTTTCAGGAGGTGGAGATAATTTAGCATATGCAGGGCAAGAATATTTAAAAGATAAACAAGGAAATTATGTAGATGAAAATGGAAATATTGTAAGTGAAGAAAATAAAGTAATAAATCCAAATGGATTTAAAATAATAGCTGATCCAGAAATTGATAATGTGTATAAATTATATAATAACGGTGATTTATATGGTAAGGGTGTAAAAGGAATTGGATTACAAACTTCGGATTCTCAGATGGAAGCATTGAACAATCGAGTGTTTCATGAATGGCATTTACCTTCTGGAGTTCCTGATTCAAAGAAGATAATTTTAGGAGAAAGTGGTGCTTTGTTTATAATTGACAATGCTGGTGATTGTTTTGCTATAGGAACTAATACGGATAATAAGTTTGGATTAACAGATGAACAACAAAATGAATACAATGGTAGAAGCGCGATAAAATTAAATGTTAATGGAGAAAAAGTTTATAATGTTTTTGATACAGGAAATTCAGTTTTTATTGTAACTGAAAGCAATAAATTATATGCTGCTGGATATAACTTAAAAGGAAATTTAGGTTTGGGTAATGATTCGGTTGTAAACTCATTTTCACTTGTGCATATTGATGAGAAATTAAATTTGAAAAAAATCTGGAAATTATGTGGTGATTGGAGTGATGGAACAATGATTTGGTATAATGATTCAAATTTACCAGAAAGAAGTTACGAATGGGCTCAAAATAATAGATTTTTTTGGACAGGAAAAGCTAGATGGGGATTTGGTGGCATTAATGGTGGAAAAGCTCCTACGAATTGTAGTTTTGTAGAAATATGGGATGGGAACAATGGACCAAATATCAATAAAGATATATTATATTGCACCTTGAATGCATCGCCTTGGATTTTAACAATAGATGGAACTGTGAAACAATCTGGATACGGTGGAAGCGGAATTGGCAGTGGTTGGGTCGGAGGAGGATCTGATGTTAATTTTCGAGTTCGTCCTGAAGCAATGAATAAAAAATTTAAGAAAATGTGGTTTGGTGGTGCTACTTTTATACTTTTGGATGAGAATGATAAATTATGGGGTGTTTCATCAAATAGTAGTGGTGTGTTGGGATTGTCTGAGAGAACTTGGAACTTAGTTGAGCTCAATAATCTACCATTTGACGTTACTGAATTAAAAGAAGTGCAAATAACATTAGATAATGTTTTTTATTTGTTAAAAAATGGTAAGGTGTATGCTAGTGGTAAAAGTTTCTATTCAGGTTTGGGTGAATTAAATCAAGATGTTTTAACTGGTATCACTTTGCTTAGTTCTGGGGAAGATAATGCTTTTCCTGAAGTTGATACATTATATGGTGGTCATTGCATTTTTGGTGAGCTTATTAAGAATGGAGATGATCAAAGTAGACAAGGTGACAATAACTTGTTTTTAGGATCAAATGGAAAATTATATTTGACTGGTAATAGTTCGTTGATGTTTGGAGATGACATATTAGAGAAAAATTGGGTTCTTGTAGCGAATAATGTGAAATATTTTGAACCAAAATGTCCAGCATATATCGATAAAAATGGCGATTTATTTGTAGCTGGGGAAAATTCAGATTATTTAGGATTAGGTGAAAATAATAATAGAAAAGTAAAAAAATTTACAAAAGTAGATAATGATTTAATAGCTAATAAAGCTGTGAAATTTCAATTTGCTTCAACTAATTCATATGTATTAACGTCGGACAATAAATTATATGGTACAGGTTTATATCAAATCAATGGTACTGCATGTTATGCTGGTTGGAGCGAGGCTGTTGATAAAAAAGAATATGTGGAGATTTTAACTGACATTGTTGATTTTTCATCGAGAGGTAATGTTAGAATAGCAATTACTAATACAAATAAAGCTTATGGATGGGGAGTCAATTGGGGAGGAGAACTTGGTTTTGGTGGAGAATTTCCGTTGACACCAAAAGAATTTAATTTTGATTCAAAAACTGTTTCTAGTGGTAACGATGTGGCAAGTTTAATAGTTACTGGAGGAACCAGGTCTTTTTTACTAACCAAAGTAGGAAAATTTTTTATTACTGGAATGCATGATAACGGAACTTGGAATGGTGGATTTACGGGAATTTCTAATAAATTCGTAGAGTATACTTATAATTTACCGAATGGTGAAAAAATTGTAGATTTTGATGTTATTGATTCTAGTACAGTTATACTTTTGACTGATACTGGTAAACTATATGGTTATGGGCCATCAAAAGTTATGGGTATAGGAAAAAGTGATGGTACTAACATTAATATGCAATATTTAGGAATCGATGATGTTATTTCAATAACTGCAGGTAAAGGATATTTTATTGCAGTAAAGAAAGATGGAAGTGTTTGGGGTACTGGTAATAATGTTTATGGAACTTTAGGTAGATGGGCTGGTTCTGATAGGAAAAAAACGAATAGTAGATATAGAACAGCATTTGAATGGGTTGAATGTCCAGATCTTGAATTATAAATAATATTTTTGTGAACCAAAATTATTAATTCATTAATAACTTTGGTTCACTTTGTTTATTTTGGATATTTATTGTTGTCTTAATAAATATCCCCATTTTTTAGAAATATATTCAAACATATTAATAGAATTCATTTTTTTAATAGATTCTTCTGCTACCAAGTTAGTTGATGCAATTAATTCATCATTTAAGTAAAAATCTACTTTTCCTAAAGTATCACCTTTATTTATTGGGGCAGATATTTTTTCATTTATTTTTATTTCATTTGTTAAATTTGCTGAATTTCCTTTTGAAATTACGTTTCCAGTTGATTTTTCATAAACTAAATTTACGTTTGTTTTTACTCCTTTTCCTACAGCAACATTTTGCACTACTTCATTTTTTGTTGAAGTTGTACAGAATTCAAAATTTGAAAATCCATAATCTAGTAAAGTTTTAGCATTGCTAACTCTATCTGTAGGAGTTGGAGCACGCATTACAACTGCTATTAGTGAAAATCCGATCACGAGTTGCACTTGCTGATAAATTATAAAGTGCAAGTGAAGTAGAGCCAGTTTTTAATCCAGTTGCACCTTCATAAGTACGAATTAATTTATTTGTATTTACAAGTTCAGATTCACCATTTCTTAAAGAATCCATCCAAATCGTAGTATATTTTGTTATATTAGGATGATTATTTAAAAGTTCTTTTGACATTAAAGCAATATCATAGCTAGAAGTTAAGTGATCATCTTCATCAATTCCATGACAATTTTTAAAAGTAGTGTCGTTCATTCCAAGTTCTTTGGCTCTTTTATTCATTTTATCAACAAAAGCTTCTTCGCTTCCAGCAAGGTATTCTGCCATTGCAACAGAGCAATCATTTGCAGAAACTACGCAAATTGCTTTTAACATTTCATCTACACTTAAGCTTTCTCCGAACTTCAAGCCAAATTTGTGAACCTCCCATGCTAGCAGCATTTTCTGAACAACTGATTTGAGTATCATAATTTATTTGTCCAGAGTCTATTGCTTCCATAATTAGTAAAATAGTCATTATTTTGGTAACAGATGCAGGACGAAGTTTTTCATGTGGATTTTTTTGATACAATACTTTTCCAGTAGTTTGTTCAATTAATATTGCACTTTCTGCAGTTAGGTTTAAAAAATCTTCTGCATTTGAACCGTCAGCATTAGTTGGGATAACACTTTCAGACCATACGAAAGCTGTGTCAGGATAATATGCAAAACTAATATTGGTAAAAGTAATGATGAGTATTAAAAATGTAATAATCAATTTTGAAACTAATTTCATAGTTGTCTCCTCATATAAGTATATTTAGGTTTTTAATAAGGTTTTACCTATAAACCTTTATGTTATTATCAATACGTTTAATCTATTTTATTAAAATAAGTTTAAAAATATACTATTAAATTTAAAAAACAAAGAAATAGCCCTTTATGGGGCTATCTCCTTTTCGCAAACTGTAATATCTTTGAGCGACCATGTTGTTCTTCGGATATTCAGTTTTTCGTCAAAGCATTGGAATATAGAAGCTTTAACCTCTACTTTGCTTTGACTTTTTAAGTTTAGATTTTCCACTCGTTTTGCCATCAATCGCAAAGCAGTTATAGAAAATTTTTGATATTTTTCTATTTCCGGCAGTTGCATCGATGGCGTCATAACTTTTAGAATTTCAACCAGTAATTTTTTGTTTTTTCTAATACTGCTTGGCTGAAATCTCAAAGTTACAGTACCATTGATAGTACAATACCCACCCTCATGTTCATATAAGAGAGGGTAGAAGCTTGAAATGTTCGTGGCTAACATTTCAAACTCGTTTTCTTTAGTGACTAGATAGCCACTCATTTCCAGATGTTCAGTGTCTTTTGATGAACTCTGGAAAGCGCTCCAATTTTTAACTAAAGCATTTACCCATATTTCAGGGTCAATGCTTGTTTTTGCTCTGAGGGAGTCTGGTGAACGCTTCACTCCCATCAGAAATCTAACCCACTTTTCGCCGTACAATTCTACGATATGTGGGTCGCTTATCCGTTTTCCACGGATAAAGAAGTTGGGTTTTTGCTTTTGCATGGCCCATCTCCTTTCTAGTGGGAAGTCCCACTGAAAAAAACATAAATAGTTAACAAATACTATTATACTACAAAAATCGAATTATGTAAAATGTTTTTTAGTTTAAAATTAACTAAAAAAATATCTATTGACAGTTTACATAAATTATATTACAATATTACCATTGTAACCTGTTGATACTAATCGAGTGAAACTCGGTGGTAGTTCTCTTTAATAAAGGAGGAGAAAAGATGGAGTGGCAGATTTTCGACGAACTCAGATGTTTATTCGAAGAAAAAGAAGCTGAGTGGGGACCACTTCCCCAACTGAAGATCTTTCGGTCCCCGTATACTGGCAAAATAGAGTACTCTGTTTCGGGAACTGGGTTCGACTTTGGAACTTTTTCGGAGAGCATGCAGAAAAATTCCTTAGTTGAAGTCGTCAACGTTTTATTGGAAAATCCGTTAGGATGGAAAATGAAACTGTTGGTAAACACTAAGGAGGCCATCAAAAACCTTGGAGTTAGTGAATTCGACATCTTTCTTTATAAAGATAAAGAATAGAGCCGATTTCGAGGGGTTATGAATTTGGAAAGTTGGATGTGAAAATAATTTTTCATGTCCACTTTTCTTTTAACATATATACATTTATATTCATAAAATGTATTATTAACATAAAGTAGAAAGGAAGAAATAAAAAATGAATGAATATTTGAAATGTGTAATTGGAATACTTATACCATTTTTGGGAACTACACTTCGGTTCAGCAGTTGTTTTTGCATTTAAAAATAATGTTAACATAAAAATACAAAAAATATTCTTAGGATTTGCAGCAGGTGTTATGATAGCAGCATCTATTTGGTCTTTAATAATGCCATCAATAGAAATGGCGAATAATCAAGGAAAAATTGGATGGCTTCCTGCTACAATTGGTATATTGTTAGGTTCATTTTTTTTACTTATAACAGATATATTTGCTGAAAAATTTAATTTGAAGGATATAAAAGTTTCAGAAAGAACAAAGAAAACTAGAATGTTAGCTTTTGCTATAACACTTCATAACATTCCAGAAGGTTATGTTCTAATTAGAATGTTTTAAATGTGGAAATATACATTTTCGTTTCAGTTTATATAAAAAATTTTTAAGTTTTGGTATTTTTTTAAAATATGCTAAATTATGAAAAATATATATTTTATGAATGAGTTTCGTGGGGACCAGTTAGCTACAGTATGTTAAATTTTATGTTCAACAGAATTTTAAAATTTTACATACTGTGCGTAACTGGGATAATGAATAAAATATATATTTTTCATAATTTTGGTATATCTATAAAATACCAAAACTTAAATAAATAATTAGGTTGTAAATTTTAAAATGCAATGTTATAATATATAAAACATAGTTTTTAAATGTGGGAGGTAATAATGGAACAAAAGAAACAAATGAAAATATCATTGAAAATAGCAATAATTATTGTTATTATAATTGTATTATTAATTAGTATTATTGGAATTAGCATTTATATAAAAGCAACTAGAGATAATTATAATACATCAGAATCCATGGTTAATAAAATGCCAGAAAAAGATCAAACAGAAAATGAGACAATTTATGAAGAAGAAATAGATGGATATTGTAGAATTAAAGGAACTGATTCAAATTTGTTATATAAAAATGATTATGAATCAGATACTTCATATTTAGAAAAAGTCATTTTTTTAGATGAAGAAGCGAAAAGCAATATGACAGGATCTAATAATGTTATAGATGCAAATGAAGTACTTTATAGAGGAGAATTTTCAGGAGAATTTATTAGAATTAAATATGATTCAAATTCAGATTTATATGAATATAAAATGTCTTTGGCATATATGGAGCAAATAAATTTTAAGAATTGTAAAACTAATAATATAGTAATGAAGGCATTTGATAAAAAAGGTAATGAAACAACTGTACCTAAAAATGATTATAGTAGAGATGATGATGATGTTACATCTAATATATCAAATGTTTACGCATTATTTGATATTACAACAGAAGAAGGTGAAGATTATATTGTAGGACTATATGATGCTATTTTTTCAGAAGATAATCCAAATGTGTTAGTAATAACAGTAGTATTAAAAAAGCAAAATGTAAATATTGATATAAAAGATGAAAAGCAAGTACAAAGTTTTTGGGAAAAATATGCTAATTATAAAGTAGAAGAAAATACGGGTAATAATGAGAAAAACTATGAAGAAGTTTCTATTAATGGTAAAACATATTATCATCTATTAAATAATAAAGCATGGGATGGTGAATATTATTCACATATATATAATACTTCAGCTGCAAATGCAAAACAAGAAGTTGTATCATATGAAGATTATAAAGAATATATAGATGAAGTAAATTCTGATGTTACTAAAGATGAAATTGAAAAATATTATACGGATAAAAAATCAAATTATATTATTTTAAATTTAGCTAATACTAATAGTTGTTGTGATTTGGAATTAATAGATTGTGTGGAAGAAGACAATAAAATAATTATTTATGGAGTAGAAAATTTGCAGGGATTTACAGCAGATTCCAAGGGTTATTTTATAGCTATTCCAACTAGTATGCCAGTAGGAACAAATGTGCAATATAGAGAATGTCTTTCTTCATCTGAAATTAGTAATTTGAAAAATTATGGAACTACTGAAACGGAAATGCCTTATGTAGATAAACCTATTATTTACTTATATCCAACAGAAGAAACTAAAACTTCTGTAAAATTATTAAAAAGTGAAAATTTAATTTGTTCTTATCCAAAATATAAAGATGAATGGAATGTGTTAGCACGACCAGATGGAATTTTAAAAGATTTATCTACAAATAGACAATTATATTCATTATATTATGAAAGTAAGAATTTAGTAGACTTTAAAGTAACTAATGAAGGATTCTTGGTAAAAGGTGAAGACACTATTGAATTTTTAGAGGAAAAATTAGCTGTATTAGGTTTAACAGAAAGAGAGGCTGAAGAATTTATTGTTTATTGGTTACCAAAATTAGAGGCTAATAAATACAATTACATAAGATTTGCAACTTCAGATGAAATAAATGAAAATATGCCATTAGAAATAAATCCGAACCCAGATACCATAATAAGAGTATTAATGTTATTTAAAGGATTAGATAATCCTATTAATGTAAAAGAACAACAATTGATTACACCAGAGAGAAAAGGATTTGTAGTTGTTGAGTGGGGAGGAGGAGAATTAAATTAAATATATAAAAGTTACGAAATATATTATCTTCGTAACTTTTTTTATAGTAATAAAAATAAGTATGCTAAAATATATTGCTTTTATAGGAGGCAGTATGAATAAGGATTTTAAATTAAATGTATATTTTCAAGAAAATGGTGAGGAAATAGAAAAGATTATAGCATTATATTTATTAGATATTTTGAATAGTGAAGAATCAGAGAAAAAATCTGTGTAAGAAGGGAGAAATAATGCTATATTATGTAGCTATTTACATTAGATTATCTAAAGAAGATAGTGATAGGGGTATTGATGAGAGTGAAAGCATAACTAATCAAAAATCATTATTAATTGAATATGTTAATAAATTAGGAGCACAGTATAAACTTGTTGATTTATATATAGATCCAGGATATACAGGGACAAATTTTAACAGACCAGATTTTAAAAGAATGATACAAGACATAAAATTAGGAAAAGTAAATATGGTTGTTACAAAGGATTTATCTCGTTTAGGGCGTGATTATATTGAAACAGGAGAATATATAGAAAAATGGTTTCCAGAAAATAATGTAAGATATGTTTCTGTAACAGATGGGATTGATACTTTTGCTATAAATAATGGAAACAATGATATTTTACCTTTTAAATCTATCTTGAATGACATGTATTCTAAAGATTTATCGAAAAAGATTAGAACAGCTTTGCATACTATGCAAGCACAAGGAAAATGGGTTGGTGGAAAAATAGCATTGGGATATAAAAAAAGTCCAGATGATAAAAATAAACTGATTATATGTGAAAATGAAGCAAATATTGTAAGGTTAATATTTGATATGGCATATAAAGGTAAAAATATAGGTAGTATAAAAAATTATTTAAATGAACATAGAATACCTACTGTACATAAGTGTAGATATGATAAAGAAACTAATTGGAATTCAAAAACAATAAAAAGAATATTGTCTAATTCTATTTACATTGGAACGACAATACAAAATAAAAGCAGTAGAATTAATTATAAAAATAGAAAATTAAAACCTAATCCAAGAGAACAGTGGTATGTAGTTGAGAATACACATGAATCAATTATTGATAAAAACATTTTTGAAGCAGTTCAGAGAATGAAAATAACTGAAGTATATACAAGAAATGAAAAGAAAAATTTTGTATTATTTGATGGTTTGATGATATGCTATGAATGTAAACACAAAATAGGTGTAAAAAAAGGAAGAAATAATCATTTAGACATGATTTGTAGCTATTATAGAAGATTTTCAAAATTGAAAGTTTGTACATCGCATGGTTTTAGCTATGAGAATTTGGAAAATTTGATTTTAGATTATATAAAAAAATTACTTCTTAATGTAAATGTGGATAGAATAGAGTTAAATATGTCTAAAAATACTAATAGTAAAGATTACCAAAAAAAGCAAGAAAGAATAAAAAAAGATATTTTGGCTATAAATACAAATATAGATAAAATGTATATAGATAAATTAAATGGTTTGATTACTAGTGAAATGTATTTTAGGTTGTATGAGAAAATGCAAGATGAGATTAAAGAAAAAGAAAAGAGTTATTATGAGTTAGAAATTCTGAAAAATTATGATGATGTAAATGATATTAAAAAAAGTGTAATTGAATTTCTAAAATTAGATAAACCTACATCAGAATTTATGAAAATGATAATAAATAGAATCGAAATTCATCAAGATAAACAAGTTGATATTATATTCAATTTTAGAAAAATTTAATACCCAAAACATTCTATTTTAGACATAACCAGAAGGTATGGCAGTAGGAATTGTGTTTGCATCGAGTTTAACTGCGAATTTTGGAGTTGCTTTTGCATCTGCTTTGGCACTTGCAATAGGAATTGCTGTACAAAACTTTCCAGAAGGAATGGCAATATCACTTCCATACAAAGCAGAGGGATTAAGCAATATGAAAGCTTTTTGGCTTGGAACTTTGTCTGGTATAGTAGAACCAATAGCAGCAGTTATAACTTTATTAATTAGTAGTATTGTTAATGTTATATTGCCATATTTGTTAGCATTTGCTGCTGGAAGCATGATATATGTTATAGTTGGAGAGTTAATTCCAGATTCTCAAGAAGGAGAAAATTCAAAACTTTCAACCGTAGGAGTTATTGTAGGATTTTTAATAATGATGATTTTAGATGTTACATTAGGTTAATATTAATATGAAAAAGTTACAAAATTATATTTTTTTGTAACTTTTTAAGTTATGATAAATATATGTTTTATTCATTATCTGAGTTATGCCACAGGGTATAAAATTTTAATTTTACAAGTTATAAAACTATATATGTTTTCACGCTTCTCCCTACTTCGTACAAAAAAATTAAAATTATGTAAAAACAAAAAATATATGTTTTATTCATTATTCCAACAACGCACAGTATGTAAAATTTTATAAAAAATAAAATTAACATCCTGTAGCTAGTCGGTCCCCACGAAGCACATTCATAAAACATATATTTTTCATAATTTTAACTTGATATTTTATAATAGCTTAAAACGTCTTGAAGGTTATTATAAAAAACAAATCTTAAAATAATTTTTTATTGTAAAATTTTTTTCAATAATATATAATAATGTATATTAATTAAATTGAGGTGTACGAATGAAAATAAATCATAAATCAAATGGGATAACATTAATATCATTAGTAGTAACAATAATAGTTTTATTAATTTTATCAGTAATTTCATTAAATGCTATATTAGGAGAAAATGGAATAATAGCAAGAGCAAAGGAAAGTAGGATATTAACAATATTAGCAGATATTTTGTTTAATTTAGATAGCAATATTATAGATATAAATACAGATAATATTTTAAATGATAAAAAAATGGTGTCAACAGAAATGATGGATAAATTAATGAGTAGAGGATTATTAGAAGAAAAAGAGGATTATAATGAATTTTGGAGTTTTGAGGATCCAATACAATATAAAATAAAAGGTGCAAATATAGAAAATTTTTTTGTAAGTTATAATGGAGATGTGTGGTTAGATAATTACAAAAGAGGAAAAGTACAATTAACAACAAATGTAGATACGATATATACTCCTAATGCACAAACAAAAATTACAGTAATAGATGGAACTATAGAAGAACTTACTCCAAATAAAGAATATTATTTACATGCAATAAAAGAAAGAGAAGATTTTGCATGTTGGGTAAATCAGTATGGAGAAATTGTATCATATTTTGCTAATACAATAGTGGATGTGGCACATCGTAAAGAGATGGAATATACAGCTATTTATAATCTTAATTGGAGACAATATCCAAAGTTTTTAATTGGATTAGATAGTGATGTTATTAAAGATGAAGAACAAATTAATTTTGATTTGAATATTTCTTATTTAAACGGTTTATGTTGTTCTTATGAAAATGATATAGAAGATGAAAAATATCTTACTCGTAATGATGGAGGATCACTTATGATAATAACACTGCTTGCTTCACCTAGTTATGAACATTTAATAAATTTTTATACGGATGAAGATGATTATGGTGATATAGCAGTTCTTGGAGAGTTTTATAATGCAGAAAATGTGGATTGTTTTCCAGATAAATTTAATGAGGAAGTTTTTACTTATTTTGATATTAAAGATAATTTTTATGGGGAATCAAATATTTTGGATGAATGTAAAGTGGCTATATTTAATGGTTATTATGTACCACTGCTTGATTATGAAGATTTATGTTTTTTGAGTGAAAGGCTTTCTATTAATATGAGTATGAGTTGTAATGATGTAATAACAGCCTATCAAGAATTGGGTATGAATATAGATAGAATTTATTTTAGGTGTTTTGTGCAGGTGGTAGGGACTATGTGGGCACTTGATGAGAATAGAGAATTTCAGTTGTATTATGATTTGAAGGATGATGGTAATTATAAGTATTATGGATATCAAGAGCCAGCAATAAAATATGTTGATTTATAAAGAAATTTATATTTTAATAAAAAATTATTGAATAAAAAAAATATAAATGTTATAATTTTTTTAGCAGAATTTTTTTGAATTTAATATTTTATAATAATTATTATTTTAGGAGGTTTTAGAAAAAATGAAATGTAAAAAGTGTGGAGCAGAAAATCCAGATGATGCAAAGACATGTGTTAATTGTGGTGCTGAAATAAAGAAAAAAAATCCAGCTTTACTGATACTATTGGTAATTGTAATTGTTATAGCAATATTTGCTTTAGCATTATTAATTAGATATGCGATAGTAAAAGATAGCTATTTTGCACCTTTTCAAAAAATGTTTGGTTTAGAAGATGAAGTGGATGATGATGATAAAAAGAAAGATAGGAATTATGATGATGAAGAAGTTGATACAAAAACTAAAGTTGCAAGTAAAAAATCTTTATTATCATCAAAGGCTACTGCAAAGGGTGTAGATCATTATATTATAAGTATTGATATGGAAAAATTAATGGATAGTGTTATGCAACAATTAACATCTACTATGCAAAATGGTATGCAAACTTTAAGTCCTACTTCAAAGCTTAATTTAACTAAAGTTATGGATTTGAATTTTGATGAAGATTATTATAATGATACAGATGATAGTAATGATGATATTATGCTAATAAATGAAGACGAAGATGAAGATAATGAAATTCCAGAAATATATAGAAGATCTACTCCTCCAGAGGATTTTAACAATGATGATGACGAAGATGAAGATTATACAGATCCAGAATATGATAGCAGTACAACTGTAGAGGAAAGATTGGAAATGCTTTCAGATTGTTTAGAAAATCTTGAATTAACAATAGATGTTTATGCAGATGAAAATGAATTAATTGAAATTTTATTGACAGTTGAATATAGTGATGCTTTAAATGGTATGTATGAAATTATGAAGTCAATGGAAGAAGATGGAGAAGATGTTCCATTTTCATTAGATAGTTATTCAGAATTTGAAGAAGATTTTGAAGATAGAATTGAAGAATATTTCACAAAAGATGAAATGCTTGAAGTTTTTGACAGTGCAATTAAATCACAAGAAGAAGACATTGATATTGATGTTTATGATTATGAAGAAAACTTTGATATTTCTAGAATAGATGGTGGATTAGAATTTTACTTCAGATGTAATGATGAAATGAATGAGCAAATTGAAACAGCTATTGAAGAAAATGTAGATGATACAGAAGATACTTCTAATTACATTGAATTATTTATGGATACTTTAGATGAAGAAGGTTCAAATTTAGGAATTTCTGTCGAAAAAGAATAGAAAAAAATTGAAAAAGTACTTGATTTATAGATTTTTATCGTGTATAATTAATTAGTACTAATCATTATGAACTAGAAGAGTGGGAACAAATCCCACTCTTTACTAATATATAAGAAAGGAATTTTTAATGGCAAATATTGAAACGAAAGTACAAGAATTATTAAACGATATTATAGAAAATCTAGGGTATGATTTATATGATGTTATTTATACAAAAGAAGGAAAAGATTATATTTTAAGAATTATAATTGATAAACCAAATGAAAATATTGGTATAGATGATTGCGAATTGGTAAATAATTCTATTAATGATATTTTGGATGAAAAAGATTATATAAAAGAACAATATTTCTTAGAAGTATCTTCACCAGGGTTAGAGCGAGTTCTAAGAAAAGAAAAACATTTTTTATCTCAAATAGGAAATAAAGTTTGTGTAAATGTTTTTAATAAAATTGAGAATAAGAAAGAATTAATTGGAATACTTAAAGAATATAATAAAGATGAAATTACTTTAGAATTGGAAAATAAACTAATTAAAATAAATACAAAAAATATAATTTCAGTAAAAACTGTGTTTGAATTTTAAGGAGGAAAATTGGAAAATGAAACAGATTGATGTAAAAGAGTTAATTAGTGCTATGGAGGAATTAGAAAAAGAAAGAGGAATAAAAAAAGAATATTTAATTGAGTCTTTAGAGGCTGCTCTAGTTACAGCATATAAGAAAAATTTTGATTCAGTAGATAATGTTAGAGTAGAAATTAATAGTGTAACTGGAGAAATACATATATATTCTATTATGGAAGTAACAGAAGTTTCAGAGGATCCTTTATTAGAGATAGGTTTAAAAGATGCACAAAAAATAAACCCAGATGTAAAAATTGGAGATACAGTTGATATTGAAATAAAACCAAAAGATTTTGGAAGAATTGCTGCTCAAACAGCAAAGCAAGTTGTAGTTCAAAAAATTAGAGAGGCAGAAAGAGAATTAATTTACACAGAATATAATGATAAAAAAGGAGAAATAGTTTCAGGATTAGTTCAAAAGGCTGATGGAGGAGCTATTATAGTAGATTTAGGAAAGCTTGAAGGAATTATGCCACCAAAAGAGCAAATTAGTACAGAACATTATAAAGTTAATGATAAAATTAGAGGGTATGTTGTAAGTGTGGAAAAAGGTGAAAAAGGAAATCCACAAGTTATTATTTCTAGAAGTCATCCAGAATTTGTTAGAAGACTTTTTGAATTTGAAATACCAGAAATTTATGAAGGATTAATAGAAATAAAAAGTGTTTCTAGAGATGCAGGTTCTAGAAGTAAAGTTGCAGTTTATTCAAAAAATGAAAATATAGATCCAGTTGGTTCATGTGTAGGGCAAAAAGGTATTAGAATTCAGAATATTATCAATGAACTAAATGGCGAAAAAATAGATGTTATAGAATGGAGTGAAGATCCTTCTACATATATTGCTGCGTCATTGCTTCCAGCTGAAGTTTTAGCAGTAGATATTGTTGAAGATGAAGAAGGAGAAAAATTTGCTCAAGTAATAGTTCCAGATGATCAATTATCTTTAGCAATTGGTAAATCAGGACAAAATGCTAGATTAGCAGCCAAACTTACAGATTGGAGAATTGATATAAAATCAGAAAAACAAATTAGAGCACTTATTGCTGCTCAAAATGAAGAAAATGAGGAAGAAAATTCAGAAGAATAAAGGAGAATATAGTGAAAAAAATACCATTAAGACGTTGTTTAGCATGTAATGAACAAGTTCCAAAAAATGAGTTACTTAGAATAGTAAAATCAAAAGATGGAATAATTGAAATTGATTTAACAGGAAAAAAAGATGGTAGAGGTGCATATATTTGTAAAAAAGAACAATGTTTAGATAGATTAATAAAGTCTAAAAGACTGGAAAAAATTTTTCAAGAGAAAATAGCTTTAGAATTTTATGAAAGTATAAGAGGTGTAGTTATTGAATAAATACTATGGAATGCTTGGAATTTCGGCTAAAGCTGGAAAATTAGTTACACGGAATGCAGGCGTGCTTAGACGAAATAATTAAAAAGCAAGTGAATTTGGTTATAGTTGCTAAAGATGCATCAGAAAAAACAATCAAAGAAATTACATTTGTTTGCAAAAAGTATGATGTACCATTAATAATTTTTGGAAATATTGAAGAAAATAGTCATGCAATTGGCAAAAAAAATAGGGCTATTATTGGTGTTAAAGATTTTGGAATTTCTAATAAAATTCAAGAATTAGTTAATGGGGGTGAGCTGTAATGAAGATAAAAATTCATGAACTTGCTAAAAAAATAGGAGTAGAAAATAAATTAGTAATAGAAACTGCAAAGAAAAATGGAATTAACGTATCAAACCATTTGAGTTCTATCACAGAAGAAGAGGGAGAAATGTTAGAGAAATTATTAAAAGGAGTTTTTAAAAAGAAATCTATGGAGAGCAAAAAAGAAAAAAACGAAGAACCAGTTATCATTAGAAGGGCTGTAATAATTAGTGATGACGAAGAAAAGAAAGAAGAATTAAAGAAAAAAGAGCAGTCTAAAAAAAGAGAATCTTCTTTTATGCAAGAAAAGAATAGAAAAAAAGATTTTAATATAGTTTATAGAGATAAACCTTCAAAACCTCTTACTGTTAGTGAACTATTTGGAATTACTAAAAAAGAAAATAAGAAAAAAGAAGATGTTAAAGTAGAGCCAGTTCAGGAAAAGAAAGTAGAAGATAAAGTAACAAATGAAGTTAAAAAAGTAGCTGAACCTACTGAAACTGCAATACCTAAACCTCAAGTAAAGAAAGAAGAACCTGTAAAATCAGAGCCAGTAAAGGAAAATAAATCTCAGAAAAATAATAATTTTAATTCAAATAATGGTTATAATAATAAACCACAATTTAATAAAGAAAATAGAGTAAATAACAGAGAAAATAGAGATAATAGAGACAATAAAGAAAAAGATAATAAAAGAAATAAATTCCAAAATTCTGACAAGAAAGATTTTAGAAATGAAAATAAAAATGACAGATTTGAAAATAGAGGCAAAAAGAGTTTAGATGATAAGGGCATTGATAAAAAAATTAAGAATATAATGGAAATAGAAATGCCTGAAAAAGAGAATGTTAGAGAATATGCTACAAATAGATTTAAAGATAAACAAAAGCAAAATAGAATGGACAGAATGGATGAAAATAAAAATTCTACTAACAAAAAGAACAATAGAAGAAACAATAATGAAGAATTTAATAGTGATAAATTATATAGTTTGAAGAAGCATAACAAATTATCAAATATGTTTCATGAAGACGGAGAAATGCTTGATTATTATGATTTAAGTACTGAAAGAGGAAAACGTAGTAAAAAGAAATCAAAACAGGAAAATAAAGTAAAACAAAAGATATTTAAATTAACTGAAATTACTATACCAGAGCAGATTACAGTTAAAGATTTAGCTATGGAAATGAAAATTACAAGTAGTGATGTAATAAAAAAATTATTAAATTTAGGAATGATGGTTACAATAAATAATGAAATTGATTTTGATACAGCATATTTAGTTGCTTCAGAATATGGAATTACTGCAATTAAGAAAAATATTGTAACAGATGAAGATAAATTAATTGATGATACTGAAGATTCACCAGAAGAATTAAAACCACGTCCACCAGTAATTGTTGTTATGGGTCATGTAGATCATGGAAAAACATCTTTATTAGATGCGATTAGAAGTACAAATGTTATTGAAGGTGAATCAGGTGGTATAACACAACATATTGGTGCGTATCAAGTAAGTATAAATGGCAGAGATATTACATTTTTAGATACACCTGGTCATGAAGCTTTTGCTAGTATGCGTGCTAGAGGTGCTCAAATTACAGATATAGCAATACTTGTAGTAGCTGGTAATGATGGAGTTATGCCTCAAACAGTTGAAGCTATTGACCATGCTAGAGCAGCTAATATACCAATTATAGTTGCAGTAAATAAGATGGATTTACCAGATAGTAATATTGATAAAGTAAAACAAGAATTGATGAAATATAATGTTGTTCCTGAAGAATGGGGAGGAGATACAATATTTGTACCAATTTCTGCTAAAACAAAAATGGGAATTGACAATTTACTTGAAATGGTATTGTTAGAAGCAGATGTATTAGAACTTAAAGCGAACCCTACTAAACAAGCAAAAGGAACAGTTATAGAAGCTAAACTTGATAAAGCAAGAGGTGCAGTTGCAACTGTTTTAGTACAAAGAGGTAAATTAGATGTTGGAGATACAATAATTGTAGGTTCTTCAATTGGTAGAATTAGAACAATGCAAAATGATAAGGGCAAAAATGTTAAATCTGCAGGACCATCTACACCAGTTGAAATTACAGGATTATCAACAGTACCACAATCAGGAGATACTTTCTATGAAGTTAAAGATGAGAAAACAGCTAAACATTTAATTGAAAAAAGAATTCGTGAAAAGAGAGAAAAGGAGCTTGCTAAACGTACAATTGTTACTCTTGATGATATATTTACTCAAATTGCGAACGAAAATTTAAAGCAATTGAATTTAATTGTTAAAGCTGATGTTCAAGGCTCTGTTGAGGCATTAAAACAATCATTAGAAAAATTATCTAATAATGAAGTAAAAGTTTCTGTTATTCATGCTAGTGTTGGAGGAGTTACTGAAACAGATGTTAATTTAGCTAAAGTTTCAAATGCTATTGTAATTGCATTTAATACTAGAGCAGGTGCTATTGCAAAGGATATGGCTGAAAAAGAGGGTGAAAAAATTAACACATATTCAGTTATATATGATGCTATAAATGATGTAGAATCTGCAATGAAGGGAATGTTAGATCCAGTTTACAAAGAGGTTGTTATTGGAACAGCAGTTGTTAGACAAACATTTAAAGTTTCTAATGTTGGAACTATTGCAGGTGCTTATGTTTTAACAGGAAAAGTTTCAAGAAATGCTGGTATTAGAGTAATTAGAGATAATATAGTTATTCATGATGGAAAATTAATATCACTTAAGAGATTTAAAGATGATGTTAAAGAAGTTACTGCTGGTTATGAATGTGGCCTTCAAATTGAAAAATTTGATGATATTAAGGAAGAAGATACTTTAGAGGTTTATGTTGTTGAAGAAGTAAAATAATAACGAAAGGAGTGCATGATATATTTTATATATCATACAAAAAAGATGTCAGATAGTAATAGAATGCATAAAATTGATGAAGAAATCAAAAAAGAAGTGAGTCAGATAATTTCACAAGATTTAAAAGATCCTAATATTACAGGGTTAATTAGTGTTACTAAAGTAAAAACTACTCCTGACTTACGATATGCAAGAGTTTTTGTAAGCATGATAAATGCTAAAAGTAAGCAGAAGAATTTATCAACATTAAAGAAATCAAGTGGCTATATCAGAAGTTTAATTGCAAAAAGAATTAATTTAAGAATTACACCAGAACTTGTTTTTGAGTTCGATGAAAGTATAGAATATGGTACAAGAATAGATCAAATTTTAAAGGAGATTAACAAATGACTTTAGATGAAATTATAAAAGAAATTAATAAAGCAGAAACATTTGTAGTTTTGGCACATGAAAATCCAGATGGAGATGCTATGGGGAGTACATTGGCAATTGCAAATGCTTTGAAAAATATGGGAAAAAGTACGATAGATGTTCTTTTTAAAGAATATCCTGCAATTTTTAATATGTTACCAAATATTGATTTAGTAAAAAAAGAAGCAAGCATTTCACATTATGATATGGCAATTGTTTTAGATTGTCCTGATACTAAAAGAGTTAGCAGTATTTATGAGGAGTATATAGAAAATGCTAAAGTAATAGTACAATTTGACCATCATTTAAGAAATACAATGTTTGGAGATTACAATGTTGTGAATCCTGTAGCTCCAGCTTGTGCTCAAATTTTAGCTTCAAGTTTTCCATACATGAATATAGAAATAACTCAAGATATTGCAACTTGCTTAATAACAGGTATAATTACAGATACAGGTGGATTTAGATTTGATTCTACAACTACTGAAACATTTGAATTTGCTGGCTGGGCATTGAGCAAAGGTGTAAATGTTTCTAAAATATATAAAGAAGTATTAATGACTAAAAGTAAATCACAATTTGAAGCTGAAAAGCTTGCTGTAAGTAGATTAGAGCTTTTGGAAAATGATAAAATAACTTTTACATATATGACTAAAGAAGATGAACAAAGACTTGGTGTTAAAGCTGGTGAATTAGATGGGATTGCAACAATTGGAACAACTATTAAGGGTGTAGAAATAGCAATTTTTGCACATGAAAGAGATAATGGATTTAAAATTTCTTTTCGTTCTAATAGAATTGATGTTTCAGATATTTGTATGTTATTTGGTGGTGGAGGTCATAAACTTGCTGCTGGATGTACAATAGATGCAAGTATTGAGGAAGTAAAAAAAGCAGTTATAGAAGAAACAAAAAAGCATTTAGATTAAGAACATATTTTGTAGAAAGTTGTAATTGTTAAGTTTCAAAATTCTAATAGTTATGAAAATATATGTTTTATTCGTTCTCCCAACAACGCACAGTCTGTAAAATTTTAAAATTCTGTAGAACATAAAATTTAACAGACTGTAGCTAGCTGGTCCCCACGAAACAACTTCATAAAACATATATTTTTCATAACTTATATATTAGAATTTTGAAACTTAAAAATTATTAAATAGGTAAAAATATGAATGGAATAATTATAATTAATAAACCAAAAGGTTTTACTTCACAAAATGTTGTATCAAAAGTAAAGAAAATTTTAAACGAAAAAAAAGCAGGACATACTGGAACATTGGATCCATTAGCAACAGGAGTTTTGCCTGTTTTAATTGGTGATTATACAAAACTTTCTAAATATTTAATTGATCATGACAAAAAATATATTGCAAGAATCAAATTTGGAGAAAAGCGTGAAACAGGAGATTTAGAGGGTGAAATTGTTAAAACATCTAATGTAAAAATAGAAGATACATATAAAATTAAAAATGTTTTAAAAGAAATGATTGGAAAACAAACTCAAATTCCACCAATGTATTCAGCTATAAAAGTGAATGGAAAGAAGCTTTATGAATATGCTAGGAAAGGTGAAACTGTCGAAGTTCCAGCTCGTGAAATCGAGATTTACAAATTAGATTTTTTAAATTTTGATATTCAAAATCAAGAATTAGAAATAGAAATTAGTTGTTCAAAAGGAACATATATTAGAACTTTATGTGAGGATATATCTGAAAAATTAGGAACTTTTGGATATATGAGTTATTTAAAAAGAATTGCTGTAAATAATTTTAAAATAGAAGATGCAATTGATTTAAATGTTTTAGATGAAAATAAGAATAATGCTAATTTTCTAAAAAATAATGTAATTACAATGGAAAAGCTATTTGAAAATTTGCCAAAAATAGTTTTAGATAAAAGAAGAAAAGAGTTATTTTTGAATGGAGTAATGTTAACATTTCATTTAAAAGATGGACTGTATAATATTTATTCACAAGATAATAATTATATTGGAACTGGAATATTAAAAGGAGAGTTACTAAAAAGAGATATTATAGAATAAATTATTGAAAACAGAGGATATTTAATTGTTTAAGCAATTAAATGTCCTCTGTTTTCAACTTTAATTAATTTACAAAAATTACCTTTTAGTTAGTTTGAATTTCTTGCTACTGCAGTTCTAACATTTGAATTATAATCTTTTGAAAGCATTGCTAATGTATTTTTTGGAGTATTTGGATTTCCTGCTACGTTTACTCTAACCAGAATATCTCCATCTTTAGCAAGCATCTTTAAGGTTTTTTTAGATGTGCTTATATTACCTGCTACAGCTCTTCTAATGTAGATAGATTTATTTGCAAGCATTGCAAGAGTTTCTTTTGGAGTGTTTGGATTTTTAGCTACTGCTTGTTGAACATGAAAGCTGAT
>CANRQI010000006.1 GCA_947632835.1 uncultured Clostridia bacterium | reverse complement strand
GAATTATATTCTAACAATATCATTTCCATTTCTTCTTTTTTACTTGTTTCTTCTGAAAGCTTTTTCGCTTCTTGTGCCTTCGTTATTATTCCATTATCTCCTATTATCGCATTCAAAGATACCCCTGCTAAAATAAGCATACTAATTATCGTGTTTTTGTTACGTTATGACGAATTTTCTCCCAACCACGCACAGTCTGTAAAATTTTAAAAATAAAAAAAAGCGGAAATTAAATCCGCAATTCTTTATTTTAAACACCATATTTTTTCTTAAATCTATCAGCTCTACCACCTGTTGTATTTTGTTTTAAATTTCCTGTCCAAAATGGATGACATTTTGAGCAAACATCAACTTTTATATCTGATTTTGTAGAATTTGTTTCTATAACATTTCCACATGCACAAGTAATTGTAGCTGATACATAATTTGGGTGCAATCCTTCTCTCATCTATATTCACCTCTTTCTAGTAATCTTTTTTTATTTTTATATTTAAAATTTCAGTAATCAATTTTTACTATATGATTTCTAAAATTAAATTTTATTAATTATCCTCCACTTCGTTATCAGTTGATTCATCTTCTGTTGTATTTTCTGAAAATGATATTGCTTCTCCACCTATAACTGAAGTTAATTGTTCTTTTAAATTTGTTCTATGTACTAACTTATATGTTATATTAAATAAAATTGCTATTATACATACAGCTAATGCTACTTTTTTCCATAACTTAGCAAGCATTTTTATCACTCCCTTGACACAAAATTAGATACTATTTAATTATACTACATTTTTTCAATTTGTCAATTATTTTTTAGCTTAAAAAAATACATTTTAATCTTAAGTTTTTTTTGAAAAAATATTAAATTAAGAAAAATATATGTTTTATGAATGAGCTTCGTGGGGACCAACTAGCTACAGTATGTTAAATTTTTTGTTCTACAGAATATTAAAATTTTACATACTGTGCGTGGTTGGGAGAATGAATAAAACATATATTTTTCTTTAATTTAATTCTTCACAATAATAAAAAAGTTTTAATATATTTTTTTAGTTATTCTCCCCATTTAAGAAAATGTAATTCACTAAAGTTCATAACATTTTCTAAAACGGTCCCCACAAACCATAACTAAAAAATATATTAAAACTTTTTGAAAATTATAAAATTCTTTCTTTCACAATACCAAAACTCAAACTCAATCATTTTCTAAATACAAAACATGAAATTCTCCAAAAATTTTGTCTTTAAAACCTGCATCTAATAATTTCGTATATTGTTCATTATCATATTTTAATAAATATACACCATTTTCATCTATGTCATCTGAATAATAAAACTTATAATTATCATATTCATCAACTATAAAATTATTTATTTTCACGGTTTCAGCAAATGTTTTAGTAGGTTTTTCATTTCCCATTAAAGTATATATGTAGGTCTGGTTTAAGCAATTCTCTACATACACAGTATCTCTTTGTAATGCTTCTGCATATATTGTTGCATCTATTATATCTTGTTCAAATAAATAATTTGACTGGCTTGCATAATCTACAAAATAAGTTTTTAAAAAATATATAAAATTACATAAATATATAATTATTGCAAGCAAATATATTACTTTAAATCTTTCGCCCAAAAAACATATTGTTTTCACAATAAAATACATCATAGGTATATAAATCACATTAGCTTTGTTAATATTTGGTTCAATTATCAAATGTAATAAAATAAAAGTAGTAATAAAAATAACTAGCATTGGTAAATCAATAGTTTTCTCTTTATTTTTTATTGATTTTAACAAATCACAAATAGAAAACGTTATTCCTATCACAACTAATGGCATACTAAATTTATAAATTGTTCCGAATTTTTCAATAGAATTATATCCTACTTCATCTTTAACAAATAATATATCATAAATTTTATCTTGATTAAGTTCTATATTATCTAACGAAAATTCTTTTCCTCTATAAAACCATAAATCAGATATAGAAAAAAATGGTAATTTTACCTTAGAAATATGTCCACTATTATATGCAATATTCAACATTAACGGTAAAGCTAAAATAAATAAAGGAATTCCAAATATAATTATCTGTTTAAAATTTATTTCTTTTATATATAAATAATATAATAATAAAAATGCTAAAAGTACTACTAACACTATATATGAAAGAACATAAGTATATAAGGTTAACCCAAATAATATTCCTGAAATTACAAATAAATAATTTTTCTTTTTATTTATACTATGCATAAAAAAATAAATGGAAATTACAATCATCGACATAAGCATATAACAATCTAATCCCCATCTAGATCTCATTATGTTTATCGGTGCTATTGCATAAATAATAGAAATTCCGAAGTGCCATTTTATAATTAGAATTTTCTTTTAATAATTTATAAAAAAATATTAAAGCTATAATACTTAAAAGAACTTGTGGTAATCTAATAATAAAACTACTTACATTAAATACTTTTAAAAATAAAGCAGTTATATATGTATATAATGCACTTTGACCTCCACCATAATTTATAAAATATACTGGGAATTTATTTAAGTATCTATCTGTTCCATTACTAGCTAAACTCATTGCATCATAAGTCATTCCGGCTTCATCTACATGTAAACCAGCAGGTATAATTCCTAATTTATACAATAAAATAAAAGCAAATATTATACAGATAGCAACAAAAATTTTATTTGAATTTTTTTCAATAAATTCTCCTATATTTTTCATATAATCTCCCATTAATTTTTAACATTTTATACATATATAACTTTGGTATGATATAAAATTAAATTACTTTATAAGGTTTTATAGTATATCTATCAGTATCTAAGTTTAAATTTTCATTATAATATGGATCACCTTTTATCAATACATCTTCCCATACTTTCTTAAATTCTGCAATTTCTCCACCAAATCTTTTAATTTTCTCTGGAGAATCCTCATAACCTCTTGTTTTTGATTCATAATGGATAAATTCAATATAAGGATTGTAAATTATAAATTTTCCTTTAGCTCTAATTCTCAAGCAAAAATCAATATCATTAAATGCAACTGCTAATTTTTCATTCATGTATCCTACTTCTTCATAAATTGATTTTTTCGTCATTATACAAGCTGCAGTAACTGCACTTAGATTTTCTATCATACTTTCTTTTGCAAAATATCCATGTGCTTGTCTAGGTAGTCCTTTAAACCTATGTCCAGCAACACCTCCGAGTCCTACTATCGTTCCTGCATGTTGATAAGTATCATCAGGATAAAATAATGCTACTCCAACACCGCCAACATCTTCTCTTTGGCAATATCCTATCATTTTTTCAAGCCAATCTCCTGTTAATAATTCTGTATCATTGTTTAATTGGATTACAAAATCTCCATCACAATTTTTAACTCCAAAATTAATTATTCTTGAATAATTAAAGCCTTTTTCTGGATATTTCAAAACTTTTATTTTTGGATTTTTTTCTAGTTCTTCATAATACTTAAATGTTTTTTTATCTTCACTATTGTTTTCAATAATATCAATTTCATAATTATCATAAGTTGTTTTTTCTAAAATAGAATCTATACAAACCTTCAAAATATCTATTCCATCTTTATTTGGAATTAAAATAGATACTTTTGGATTTCCTTTTACCTTATATTCAACTTCGTAAGAACCACTAAATTTGCCTTCTCTAACAATGGCATCATAATTTAACCTTTTTAAATGATCCTCCAATGCTCTTTTTCCAGCTTCAAATGTATATGGTTTTGTAGATAAATCTTTAGCAGTAGATTGACCATGCACTCTCCAATGATATAAAATTTTAGAAATATGAACTATTTTATCTGTTTCCTCACTCATTCTTAAAATAATATCATAATCTTGTGCACCATCATATTCACTTCTAAAGCCTCCTAACTTATCCATTAATTCTTTCTTAAATACACTAAAATGGCAAATATAATTTAAACTTCTCAATGTATCTGGTGAAAAATCTGGTTTGAAATACGCATCAAATCTATTTTGAATTTCAACATTAATTTTATCCTCATCAGTATATAAAAATTCCACATTGGGATTTTGATTTATTGCCTCAACAACTTCATATAAGCAAAATTCAGGTAACACATCGTCATGGTCTAAAAGTCCTATAAAATCACCTGTTGCAAGTTTAATAGCTTCATTTGTATTTCCAGCAATTTTTTTATTTTCTCCTATAAAATGATATTTTATTCTCTCATCTTTTTTTACAATTTCTTCTATTGAACGATTTTTCTTTTCACTTCCATCAGCCAAGCAAAGTTCCCAATTACTATATGTTTGTGCTATTAATGAATTCACTAATTCCTCAAAAAATCCCACTTTTGTATTATACATTGGTACTACAATGCTTATTTTAGGAGCAATTTTAAATTTGCGTTTTTTCTGCTTTTCAAGTTCTTCAGCAGTAGGTTCATTTGCTTTTATCCATGCTAAATAACCTTCTTCATCTAAGCTCTTAAAATTCCCAGTTAAAATAATTTTTAATTTTTTAAAAGCATATTTGAACCCATATATTTTTATTGTTTTATACATTTTTCTAATATTTGTAAGATTAATTCCCTTTATAAACCTTGCTATAACTCTTATGAATTTTCTTCTTCTAGTTCCTTCTGGAAATAATTTTTCTACTATTTTACCCATTCTTTTTTAATCTCCCACAACATTTTCTAAGCAAATTTGATACATATCTTAAAGGCTTTGTAATTTTCCAAGACAATGAATTATCAATTATAACTAATTGTTTTTGCAAATCAGCTATATTATTTTTTTGTTCTTCTATTATTCTTTCATCTAATTCCAATTTACTTCTATTTTCTATTAATTGCTGATCCATTTGACGAATTTGTGTATCTCTTTGTTCTATTGTATTTCTATCAAATTCAATCTTTTCAGCCTTTTGCTTTATTTCTAAATCTCTTAAAGCAATTATATTTTTTTGATGTATAATTTGATTTTCAAAATTAGTTATTTTATCAATTTGATTTTCATTTCTTCTATTGAAAATATTTAATAAAATGTTTTTATCTATTACACTATCTCTAAAATAATTTTCTATATCTTCAAATAAATTTATATACTTTTCTAAATTATAATAATCTATTAATTTTTTAGTATCTATTCCATAAGTATTAACTATTGCTCTATATAAAATGTACTCGGCTGGAATATATTTTAACATCCATTCTTGGTCAAAAAAATGCTCTATTCCATCTATTACAAAGCAATTTTTAGGTATCATATCTATAAATGCATGTTCTAAATAATTTAGTTCTTTAAGTAAATCTTCTGAATATTTTTTAAATAAATCTAATAAATTTGATTTATCAACCTCATCATATTTTAAAGTATTTTTAAATATTAATTTCTTAAATTTATCAAACTCATTTTCAAGATTATTAGCTTCTAGAAGTTCCTCATCTAATCTTTTTCCTTCTATAAAATTACTTTCAACTGTTTCTTCATTTTTTTTAGTATCTAATAATTTTCCTGGAAAATATTGCATATTATCAAAAATTTTTCTTATATGTTCTACTGCTTTAACATTTAAAGGTTTTTTTATAACTTTATCCTTTTTTATTATAGTCTGAATTTGATAATTTTCATTTCGATAATTAGTATAAGTAACAAATTTTATATCATTTAATATTTTATTATTTGAAACTTCTACTAAAAATGAATTAACAAAAAAATTAATTTTAGATTTATCACTTTTTACAAGCTCACTTAAAACTTCATTTTCCAAGAAATTATTACTTTCATTTTCTTCATTTAATTCAAAATTCCTAGATATGTCCTCCAAAGTCATTTCATGTTCATCTGTAAATATTATATTAGGGGCTTTATAATCTGGAAAAATATAATAAAATTTTGAATTTTCAAAACCAACATCATTTACAAGATTCTGAATTTCTAATTTACTAAATTCTTTATTTTCAGCTCTTCCTGTTAAACTCTTATATCCACCTTTTCCATTCCACTTTTTTATTCCATATTTATTATCTATAGCAAATAAAATTGTTCCATTTTCTTTTAAATATGTTTTTAAAATTCTCAAAGAATCTTCTAAAGAATGATTTTCAAAATAATTTGAAACAATTATATAATCAAATTTTTCTTGTAATTTTATATTATCAATAGTTCCAACAAATAAACTCACATTTTCTAAATTATGAAATCTCTTTTGAATACATGTAGCCTTTCGTGGATTTTCTTCAATTAATGTTAATTTATCAAATTTATTATAAAGAAAATTTACAAGTTCACCAAACCCACTTCCTACCTCTAATACAGAAGATGTATTTTTAAATTCATACCAATTTAAAAGATTTTCTTTTACCCTACTTAAATGAATGTACGTTTGAACTGATGTATCTTCATTTAATACCTCTTCTAAATTTTGATTATCTTCAATAAGTGTAAGAATTTTTTCATCACTCTCAGATAAAATTTGATTATTCTCTTTATAAAAATCTAAATTCAATTCCATACCAGATTTCATTCCTTTCTCGATTTACTCGAAAACACATATAGTTATGAAAATGTTATAATAAATTATTTTTTAAAATGACCTTTTATTTTTCTAAATGGTTTAGTTAAAGTCCAAGATAAGGAATGTTCAATGGTCATTAAATTATTTATTAATTCTTGATTTTGCTTTTTTAATTCTTCCAATTCTTTTTTATTATCTTTTTTGCTATAATCTTTATCATAAAACTTCTTTGAAGTTTTACTTATAGGAACTAATTTCTGTTTAGATAAATCTACTTTAGTATTTAATTTTTGCATAGAAGCCTCTACAAAAAACGAATTTGCAAATATATCAAAAACCCCATTTTTTATAGCCTGTTTATATGCTTCTTTTTCATTAAATTCAATTTCCGTTCCTTCATAATAATATGGTGTGTAATTTTCAATGTTTTTCTCATTTGGTAAATAATCATCTGAAAAAATTATATTTGGCAACTTATAATCTGGAAGTGGATAATAAAAATTAGTATATTCAAACCCTACTTTTCTTAAAATATCCTTCAATTCCTTTTTACCAAAAGTTTGAACACCTTTTTTGTCTTCATACCCAACAATTCCATCATATTTTTTACTCGTATGATCCTCTGGTGCTCCAGCAAAATACTTCATACCTAATTTATTTTCAATTGCAATTAAAAGCTTTCCATCTTCTTTCAAAAATTTTTTTATATTATTTAAAAAATCTATATAAGGATTTTTTGAATATGTATAAACTGAAGCATATTCAAAAACTCCAATCAAAGTAATATAGTCAAATTTTTTATCAAATGAAACATCATTTAAGTTTCCTACTACTATTTCTAAATTATTTTTGTTTTTATTCCTATTGCTATTACACATTGACCTTCTTTTAGAAAGCTCTACACAAGTTACTTTTCCTGCTTTTTCACAAATGCTACCTGTAATAGCCCCCAAACCACTTCCTATTTCTAAAACTTCAGCATTTTTTTCAATAGGATACCAATTTATAATATTTTGTCTTATTTTTGATAAATGATAAAATACAGGCCATCTTAAATCCTCTTTAAATACTTCATCATACATACCATCTTCATATTTTGAAGTATATTCTAATAAAGTATCTTCTATATCTCCATCTGAATATAAATCATCACCTTTATAAAACTTTAAATTTAATTCCATAAGTTATTTTGTTTTCTCCCTTCTTTATAGAGATAAATTAATTTGCTTTCACAGCATTTTTATAAAAAAACATTATAAATTTTGCAATTGGTTTTGGCCAAAATCTACAGAACATTTGATAATCTTCTTCTAATCTTTTGTTATTATTTATACAATTTGAAGTTTCTGATTTTTCATGAACTCTATGAAAAGTTAAATATTTTGTAAGATACAAAAATTCTCCATCTTTTTTCATAAAATCTGCCCATGTTCCCCAATCTATATTTGAAGCCATATCCTCTCTAAATGGCTTTTTTCCAACTATCTTTGTATTTATAGTAACACTTGGACAAGATATTGGATTTCCAAAAGAAAATACGAATCTTCTAATTAATTTACTCTTTTTAAAAACTCTAAATGGTAATAACATCATCCATTTTATTTTTAAATTTAGATTCATCTTTACAACTTCTCCGATTGCGTATTTCCTTGTGATTTGTAAATAACATAATTGGATTAGGATGTTTCTCTAAAGCCTTTTTTATTTCTTCTACATAATTTTCACTATAAATATCATCTTGATGAGCAATAGTAACAAAATCTGTTTTAGCTACACTTACAGCAAAATTCCAATCTCCTCCAATTCCTGTTTTCCCAGTATTTACATATACTTTTAAATCATATTTATTTGATATATTTTCTATTAAATCATTTGGAGTAGATGTAGCAATTATTATATTACTTTTTACAGTTTGTTTAAGTAACGACTCTACACAAGCTTCTAAATAATCAGACTTTTGATATGCACATATAACAAATGTATGATTATTAAAAACTTCACTCATCTTAAAATCCACTCCTTTCATAATTACATTTAATTTTTAGGTTTATTTTTATAATCTATATTTAAAATTCCTAGGAAAAAACTTGCAAATATTAATTGTACACCAACAATTATTAAATATATTGCTGGAATAGTTATTGGCATTACATCAACAGGATCTAATGCTCCAAATTCTCTATTTTTCCATAATATTATTGAATAAATAGTCAATCCAAAACCAATAATTGAAAGTATTACTCCTACTATTAACCCTTTTTCTAACGTAATTTTTGATAAAAAATTAGTAAATTTATCTTCTCTTGGATGCATACCACTATTCATTGCATATACCTTAGCAAACAATGAAAACAATATTATTTGAAATCCTACAACAAACATACCACCTAAATATAATCTTGAATGTATACCCAAAACTACACTATTAGAAAGCTTTATTCCATCTGAAAACAAAAATGCTACACTTCCTATTAATCCTATTATCATAAGAATTAAACCTGGTATTAAATATAACCATTTTGGACTATATAAAAGTAAGAACTTTAAATGTCTCCATCCATCTTGGAAACTCTTTAAATGAGGTGGTCTAGACCTTCCATCTTTTTTTAATGTTGTAGGAACTTCTGCAATTTTTATTCCATTTAATGTAGACTGCACAATCATTTCACTTGCATATTCCATACCAGTTGTTTTTAAATCTAAATTTAAAATTGCTTGTCTATCATAGCCTCTCATTCCACAGTTAAAATCACCAATTTTGGATTTATAAAATAATCTTCCTATAAAAGATATTACTGGTGTTCCTATATATTTATGAGACCATGGCATTGCACCTTTTTCAATACCACCTTTAAATCGATTACCCATAACTAATTCATAGCCTTCTCTTAATTTTTCAACATAAGGCATGATATTTGAAAAATCATAGCTATCATCAGCATCACCCATGATAATATATTTTCCTTTAGCTTGTTTAGTTCCTTCTATTAATGCACTTCCATAGCCTTTTACAGGTACATTTATAACTCTTGCACCACATCTTTCAGCAATTTTTTGAGAACCATCTGTGCTTCCATTATCTGCAATTAATACTTCACCATTAATTTTATTTTTTTGTAAAGATTTTTTTGCTTTATTTATGCAAATTTCTAAAGTTTCTGCTTCATTCAAACACGGCATTAATATAGTTAGTTCTAATTCTTTATCATTCATAGTTATTTTTCTTCCTTCTTTTTATTTTGTAATTTATTTATAAAACGTTTTAATACAAACCAGACTGCTAAAATTTCAAATGCAAATTGTAAATCATAAGTACAAGACAAATACATAGAATTTATTGCACCAGAAAATTTCATTGTTTCTGTATATCCAATAACTAGCAGTCTTAACACATCTAGCAATAAAATTCCTACAAGCAAAATCACTTCTTTATAATTAGAAAATCTTTCTTTTTTCCTTATAAACATAACTAATTCTACTGCAAAAGCTAATAATGCAACACGGAATAAATATGGACTAATTTTTTGATAAACTTTAGTTATATTTATTAAAGAATTAATTTTTACACCATCTACCCAATAATTATAAGTTTTATTATTAGTTGAAACATTTCCTGTAATTTCCACAAATTTTTCAATTTGTTCTTGTTCCAAATTTTTATCCTTAACTGCATTATCTACCCCAAGCCTCATATCTCTATCCATATATAAAAGATTTGCTTGATGTTGATAAGCTTTTCTAATATTTTTAATTAAATTACCTATTTGATTAAATTCAAAAAACTTTCTTTTTTCTTTGCTTTTTTCTAGTCTACCATCTTCATATGCTTTATTTACTTCATCAGTAATTCTTTTAAAATAATTATTAACTTCTTTTGCATCTTTTTTATAATAACCAGCATCCTCTACAGCACCAATAAAAGCCCATGAAAACCAGCCTTCCTCTATTTGCCCCTCTGTACTACCATACTTATACCAGTTTTTCCCTTCTTCACTTTCAAAATATGGTTTTAATTCCCTAAATGAAGGACTAACTTCATATAATTTTTCCATTGCTTCTGTAGTTACTGGTACTCTATCATATTTCTTTTCTACTTCAACACTTGTAATAGCTGTAATTAAGTTATTCCATACTTTTCCAGAATATTGATTTAATGTAAATAATCCATATGCAATATAATTAAATAAGCATATCACAAAAATTACTACACAAAATATACATACTGGAATTAAATATAAAATAAGTTTATTAAACTTTTCTAAACAATTTTTATCTAAAATTATAAATAATGATATTATAACTACTGCTGGTAAAACAAATGGAGCAACCCAAATTGTTTCTTCTCTACAAATCCACATGAAAGTAAATGAAAGCCCAAAGCCTATCATATATCCAATTAGCTTTGTCCACTTTTCTTTATAATTAAAAAATATTCCAAATAAGCAAGCTACTAAATATAATAATAATGATGAATATATATAATCTCTATAAACTCTCAGCAACTGAGAACTATAAAAAACTGGACAAAACATTAACACCGCAAATAATAATGCTGTAACAAAATCATTTTTTATCAGTTTTCTAAGTACTAACACAAACACAACACAAGCACTTGCATAAAATAAATGCTCTGCCATTAAAAATGGTATTCCTAAAACATTGCTCATTGCTATAAACGCTGAAGCAAATATTCCTTTAGACATACTAAACGCATGATACGGTCCAAGCCAATCCATAGAAAGTAATCTTTCTGCTGTACCTAAAACCAATGCGTCATCATTTCCTGCTACATAAAAAAATATACAATTTTGAACACTTACTAATACCATTCTTATTACAAAAATTAATAATAAAGCTATCCAAAATTTATTTTTCTTTATTTTTGTCCACATTTTTTGCTCCTTTTAATTTTTCAAACATAATTTTACTATTTAAATCGCATAATGCTATACATTCTCTATAAGACATAATTTCTATAAAAATTGTATCATATCTTCTTTGGAAAACTTCTAACTCACCATTATTATTATACTTAACACATCCAAAAGAAAGTGTATATTTTCCTGGCATAATTGGAATAATTTGCTTAAAACTTACAACTGCTATATCACCCTTTTCGTAAGTTCCTGTTTCTAATCTATCAATAATAGTATTAGTTCCACAAAATTCTACACCTTTAATGTCTTTAATTGTTAATGCAAAAATTGGATTCACTATTTTTTTATTAAACTTTACTTTCATTTTTACAGTAACTTCTTCGCTATTTTTTATCAAAGTTTCATATTTTCCATCTTTATTAAATATTCCATAATCAATAATATCAACTGCTTTTGTACCATAAATTAATTCTTCAGGGTTTAATTCAAAATTGTCTTTCCAAATTTCTTCATCTTTTACTGCTTCTGTTAACATAGATTCAGAACTGTCATTTTGCTCAACATCTTCAACTTTTATTTCATTATCAATTTCTAAACCTACAATTAATTTTTTATATTTGTCTACTCCATCTTTAACTGAACCATCAAATATTTTCTTTCCTTCATCTAAGATAATAGCTCTTGTACAATTTCTCATAACATCTGCAATACTATGTGTTACAAATAAAATTGTTTTTCCACTTTCTTTAAACTGTTCAAATTTTTTAAAACATTTAAGTTGAAATGCCATATCCCCAACTGATAAAACTTCATCTACTATTAAAATATCTGGATCCACATTTATTGCACATGCAAAGGCTAACCTAGCAAACATACCTGATGAATACGTTTTTACTGGCTGATAAATATGGTCTCCTATATCTGCAAATGATATTATCTCATCTTTTTTTTCTTCTATTTGTTCATGTGAAAGCCCCATTACTTCTCCATGTTGATATATATTCTCTATTCCTGTAAGTTCTGGATTAAAAGCCGTTCCAAGCTCTAAAAGTGAACTAATTTTACCATTAATTTTTATTTCACCTGATGTTGGAAAAACAACTCCAGTTATCATTTTCAATAAAGTTGATTTTCCAGCACCATTTTTACCCAAAATACCAAGTACTTCACCTTTTTTTATTTTTAAATTCAAATTATCCATTGCTTTAAATGTTTGATGTCTTTGATATTTTGGAATTATTGCCTCTAATAATCTATCTTTTTTTCTATTAAACATTTTATATTCTTTTACTAAATTAGTTATCTCTATAACTGGCTCATCATTCATATAAAATTACATTCCTTTCTCGCTTTGCTTGGAAGGCATATGTTTAAATACAATTCTTGCAAAAAATGGCATATTCAAAATTAAAAAATTCTTCATTTTATATTTAAAATCTTCATATTTATATAATTTAAAGAATAAACCCCATTCACTAAAATTAAAGTTTTTTACATTTTTTAATCTCTCAAAATATTGTAAAGCCTTCTTATTTAATTCCCTTACTTCCATTTCTTTAAATATTTTTTCATTATCTATAAAGGTTTTAAAATGCTCTATTTTTACTTCTAAAAATAAATTACGTATTTCATCTAAAGTTTTTAATTCTTCGGATTTAGTTTTTGAACCTATTTTATTATTAGTATGTTGCCTATATAACATTAATTTTTCATCTATGTAAGAAATCTTTCCTTCTTGACTAACAACTAATGACACCCAATAATCATGTAATACATATTTTGAATTTTTTGGAAATGGTAAAAAACTATTAATCCATTTGCTTCTTACCATCATAGTACACCCAGTAATATAATTATTTAAGTATAAACTTTTAAAATTATTATATTTTTTTATTTTATTTGAAAAGCCCTTTAATTCCCAATATGATGGTGCAATTGGTTTTAATCTTGAATTTACGACTTCTAAATCTGTATAAACTAAATCACTATCTGTTTCTTCTAATACTTTTAAAGTTTTTTCTATTTTATCTTCTTTCCAAACATCATCTTGATCAGCAAACATAAAATAATCACTTCTAACTTTATCTATTAAAAATTCAAAATTAGCTATAATTCCTATATTTTTTTGCTGTCTATATATTTCAACTCTTCTATCTTTTGCTTCATATTCCTCTAATATTTTTAATGTACTATCAGTTGAACCATCATCTGAAACAAGCAATCTAAAATTAGAATAAGTTTGATTTAATATTGAATCTAATTGTTGTCTTAAATATCTTCTTCCATTATAAGTTGCCATTAAAATATTAACTTTTTCCATTTGTTATCCCCTTTTATAATACATCTGCAAAATCTTTCTTGCTCTTCTTAAAAATATAATTTCCCCAAATAAACATAAAAATTGTTATACCCCAAAATATAAATGTATATAAACCATTATGTTCTGTAATTATTGTTGAATTTATAAATGCTTGTCTAATTCCTTCTACTAAATATGTAAATGGAAAACACTTAAATAATACAATTATTTTCCCTTCTATCATACTCAAATTCCAAACTATAGGTGTAAACCACATAAATAATTGCATCAATATATTTAATAATTGTGCAAAATCTGGAACTAATGTCGTAAGTGCAGATGTAAACCTGGTAAAAGCTATAATAAAACAATAAGCTGAAAAAATTATATATACTAAATTTAAAACATTTGGAATATATTTAAAAGCAATGCTTGCAATTGTTGCTATTAAAAATAAAAATAATCCTATAAAACTTGAAGACGTAAGTGAAATTATTGGAATAATATCCACTGGAAAAACTACCTTTTTTACTAAGTAGCTATAATTTCTAATAGAATTACTTGCTTGTAAAATAGCATCACTACAAAACATCCACATTGCCATACCAGGTAAAAACCATACTACATAAGGATATGGACCTGAACTACCAGTTTTTAAAATATATTGAAATACAATTACATAAGTCATCATAAAGACAAATGGCTGTAAGAATCCCCAAATTGACCCCAAACTAGTATTTGCAAATCTATTTCTAAAATCATTTTTTCCAAGTTGAAGTGCCAATCTTCTATTTTTAAATAATATCTTAAAAAAATTCATTTCTCCTCCTAAGCTTTCAAAGTTATAGCCATATTATATTAGTTCTTTTTTTCAGTTTCCTTTACTATATAAATTGGTCTATTTTTAACCTCTAAATAAGTTTTTGATAAATACTGACCAATTACACCTAAAGACAATAATTGTACTCCTCCTAAAAATATCATTATACAAACCATTGATGGCCAACCTGAAGTTGGATCTCCAAACACAACTGTTTTTATTATAATCAAAGCAATAAATAAACCTGATATTAAACAAAATAAAATTCCCATAATTGAAGCTAACGCAAGTGGAGCAGTTGAAAACGCAGTAATTCCTTCTAGTGCATATTTAAACAATTTCCAAAAAGACCATTTTGTTTCTCCAGCAACTCTTTGTACATTTTCATATTCTATCCACTTAGTATTAAAACCTACAAATGAACATAAACCTTTTGAAAACCTGTTATATTCTTTCATGGAAATTATGGCATCTTTAACTTGTTTTGTCATTAATCTATAATCTCTAGCACCATCTACCATTTCAAAATCTGTTACTTTATTAATTAGCTTATAAAACATTCTCGCAAAAAAACTTCTGATTTTAGGTTCACCTTTTCTTGTAACTCTTCTAGTAGCTACACTATCATAACCTTCATTTTTTATGGCATCAAACATTTCTTTAAGAAGTTTTGGAGGATCTTGTAAATCAGCATCCATAAGTGTAACATAATCTCCTTCAGCTGCTTCTAAACCTGCGAACATTGCTGCTTCTTTTCCAAAATTTCTTGAAAAAGAAATATATCTTACTTTATTATCTTTGCTTCTTAATTCCTTTATAACATTTAAAGTTTCATCTTTTGAGCCGTCATTTACAAAAATATATTCAAACTCTATATTTTCAAAATCTTTTGAAACTCTTTCCATCTCTTCATAAAATAAAGGAATGCTTTTTTCTTCATTATAACAAGAAACTATTACTGATATTTTCTCCATACTTCCTCCACTATTTTAGCTATAAATTATTCAAGATATTCTGGATGTGCAACATACCAATCTATTGTTTTCACAATTCCATCTTTAAACATAGTTTTTGGTTCCCATCCAAATTCTTTTTTTAATTTACTTGGATCTATTGCATATCTATAATCATGACCTTTTCTATCTGTTACATATTCTATTAAATCTTCTGATTTTCCTAATTTTTCTAATATTAATTTAACTATTTCAATATTTCTCTTCTCATTATGACCACCTATATTATATCTTTCACCTTTAACTCCCTTATGTAAAATAATATCAATGGCTTCACAATGATCTTCAACATATAACCAATCTCTAATATTCATACCTTGACCATAAACAGGCAATTTTTCATTTTTCATTGCTTTTGAAATCATGTGTGGTATTAATTTTTCATGATGTTGATATGGTCCATAATTATTTGAACAATTTGTTACAGAAACATTCATTTTATATGTTTCACTATAAGCAAGTGCTATTAAATCAGATGATGCTTTTGAAGCTGAATATGGACTATTTGGCTTTATTGGAGAAGTTTCAGTAAAATATCCAGTTTCTCCTAAAGTTCCATATACTTCATCTGTAGAAACATGTACAAATTTATTTGAACTTCCTTCACCCCAAACTTGTTTTGCTGATTCTAATAAAGTATGTGTTCCTAAAACATTTGTCTGTGTAAATATAAATGGTGTTTTTATACTATTATCAACATGTGATTCAGCAGCAAAATGAACTACTGCATCTATTTCATATTCTTCATAAAGATTTTTTACAAATTCAAAATCACAAATATCACCTTTAACAAAAGTTATTTTATCTTTTATATTATCTAAATTATGCAAATTTCCAGCATAAGTTAATTTATCCAAAACAATAATGTTATACTTTCCTTCATACTTTTTTACCATTAGCTCTGCAAAATTGGCACCTATAAAACCTGCTGCTCCTGTTATTAATATATTTTTCATATTTTTTCCCTCTTTCTTAAAATTATTTTAAGTTTTTAAATAAATCTGTATTTCTTAGTTCTTTTAAAGTTGGCCAATTGCTATCTTTTTCAGAAGTTAAATATTCCTCTTGTTTCATTCCTGAAACCTCTGGCCATTTAATACCTATTTCAGAATCATTCCATTTTAGTCCACCTTCTGCTTCATGGTTATAAATATCATCACATTTATATGCAAATTCTGCTTCATCAGATAATACTAAAAAACCATGTGCAAAGCCTCTTGGTATCATAAACATTTTTTTATTTTCTTCGGAAATAATAACACCTTCCCATTTTCCATAAGTTTTACTACCAGGTCTTAAATCAACTGCAACATCAAAAACTTCTCCTTTTAAACATCTAACAAGTTTTGCTTGTGTATTTTCTTTTTGAAAATGTAAACCTCTCAAAACACCTTTTTTAGACTTTGATTGATTATCTTGAACAAAATTATAATTTAAACCTATCTCATCAAAATCTGGTTTACTATATGTTTCCATAAAATATCCTCTATTATCTCCAAATACAGTTGGCTCTATGACATAAACGCCCTCTATACTTGTATCTATTTTTTTAAATTTTCCCATTTATTTTTTCCTTTCTTAAAGTATTTTAACTTATGTAATAATATATTTTTACTTATAAAATTTCTATAATACTTATATCATAAAACCTATCATTTTTCAACAATTTTATTATTTTAGTTTTGGATATTTTTATAATACATTAAAGTTACGAAAAAATATTTTTTCGTAACTTTTGTATATTCATATAATTTTTAAGTTTCAATATTTTTAATATAAAAGTTATGAAAAATATATGTTTTATTCGTTATCCCAACAACGCACAGTCTGTAAAATTTTAAAATTCTGTGGAACATAAAATTTAACAGACTGTAGCTAGCCGGTCCCCACGAAACAACTTCATAAAACATATATTTTTCTTTAACTTAATTCTTCATAATAATTTAAAAAAGTTTTAATATATTTTTTAAGTTATTCTCCCCACAAACCATAACTTCAAAATATATTAAAACTTATTGAAAATTTGCAGTTTAATGTTAAAAACACCGAAACTTAAATTATATAATTATATTTATTATAAAACATATTTCTTTATTAACACTATACCAACACCTATAACTAATAATACAGTTCCTGTTAATAAAATATATGGTCTTTCGCCTAAACCTGTTATAATACTTACATAAACTGGTGCATTGTCATAGTCATCTTCTGTTGGTACCTGATTATTTGGTGTTGAATCTACATCTGGTGAGCCGTATGGATTCCAATGTTCAGTAATTTCAGCAACATTTATAAATTCACCCATATTTTGCTCATTTCTTTCCCATGTTAGTACTACTGAAATAGTTGTAGATTGTCCTGGTTGCAATAAAGTTTTAGCAAGTGCATTTGTCGTAATTACACGACCTGAAACTTGACTCCAATTTGGATTATCTGCTGGATCAAAAGATAAACCTTCTGGTATATAATCTGTAACCTCTGTTGCATATCCTTCAATCTCGCCTTCGTTTCTAACTGTCACATTATAGATAAATTTTATATCAGTTTTAGAAAGCTTCTTTCTATTTACATCAACTTTTATCGTTTCTCCTTTTGCTACATTCAACTCTGTTGTCTTTCCATCAACTGTAACTAATGCTTTAGCTAAATCCTTTTCTAACGCCAAATCAAAATATTCCACATAAACTTGTTCTTTGTCTATGTCATCTTCATTTGGGTTTCCATTATCTGGTGTTGAATCTATATCTGGAATATCCTTACCATCTTTGTCTGTAGTTTTTGTAATTTCTGCTATGTTTACTAATGTTCTTTCTGAAGTTGTTACTGTTTTGTTTATCAAAGATTCATCAACTCTAAATATTAATTCTACATCTTTATAACTTGGATTTGTGCTACTAATTCCTGCATCTTTATTAAATGCTGGTATTAAGTTGTCTTGTGATCTTTCTCTTGATAAATAATTTGTTTTTACTGAAACTGCTTGATTTACATCACCTGTTTCATTTCCAGATTTATCATACATTTTCCAACCATATTTAACATTTGTTTCATTGTCTGGAACAAACACTAAGCCTTTTGGTATATTATCACCAACTTCGTCTGCATAACCATCAACTTGACCTTCATTATACACTCTTATCGTGTATTTTATTAAATCACCATTGTGTATCTTTACTGCATCTGTTGGATGATTATACTGTAATTTTCCATCATTTCCTTCAACAACTGATGGAGCTCTATTTGTCAATGTATCTTCATTTATTCCTGTTATAAATTTTTGTAAAGCTAAATCAAAATCTTTCTTTTCTGTTTTTACTATATCGTAATCATCATCATCTTCATTTCCAGTTCCATAATTATCTGGATTTATATCGTCTTTTGGTGTTGAATCCCTGTCTTTATCTACTGGATTCTTATTTTCATCTTTTTCCGCTGTTATTGCTGCTATATTTTTAAGTGTGATTTCGTCTTCAGCCACTACTATACATGAAATTTGTATATCTTTATATCTTAATTCTCTTCCATTAAATGCGTCTATTAAATTATTATCATTCTCAGATGAAAGTGCATTAGTAATAACTTTTGTTTTTCCTAAAACAACACTTACATTTTCTAAATTATCTATTCCATTAAAATCTGAAATTTTTACATTTTTCATTCCATTTTTTACATCAGATAATTTTATGCTTCGAGCATCTTCAAAAATGCTCCAACTATTGTTATCGTTATAATTTACCAAAAATCCTAGACCTTCTGGTATATAATCTGTTATTTGCTCTGCATATCCTGATATATCTCCTTCATTATATACCCTTAATGTAAATGTTATTATATCTCCTGTTTCTACTGTAACAGGTGTTTTAGTCATTTCATATTTTGCATCATCTGCTCCATTATTCAATGATGTAATATCTACTTTTGGTTCTCTTGATAAATTTTCATTATTAACTCTTGAAATAAATTTCTTTAAATTCAAATCAAATAATCTACCATCTATAACTACTTTTTCAAAATCGTCATCATCTTGAAGTCCTCTATAATAGTAATTTTCTCTTCCTAAATTCCTGTCATTAGCTGAATCTCCTGAAAAATCATCTCTAATATCTTGTTTTCTTATTGAGCCCTCTTGTGAATCTCTATCTTTTCCATTATCAGTTATAATCTCTGCAACATTAGTTAAAACATCTCCTCCAGCTAAATCTCCAGTAACCTCACATTCAATTTGAATTTGCCCATAAGCTATTTCTAATTTACTCTTATTAAATGCTGGAATTTCAGTTTCACTCAAATATGAGCTTGTTAAATTACCATCAACAATTTCCCAATCAAATCTTTGATTAACATTACTTTGTCTTTTATCAACTAAAGTTAAACCATCTGGTAAATAATCTACAATTCTACTAACTATAGCTGGTACTTCACCTTCATTATATATTCTAAATTCATATATAATTTTGTCGCCTTTTTTAACAACTATTGGTTCTTTTTTATGTATATAATCAAGTGTATCAACTGTTCCATTAGCTAAATTTTGTAAACTTTCATTTGTAAATCTTGGTTCTCTTCCTTCCGTTGCTTCTCCATTTACAGAAACTATAAACTTCCTTAAAGCTAAATCATAATCTAATATAGTAACTTTTTCCTCATCTATATCATCTTCATCTGGATCTTTATTATCTGGAGTTGAATCTGTATCTGGAATATCTTCTCCATCTTTATCCGTATTTTTTGTAATTTCTGCTACATTTATTAAAGTTTTTGAAGAATTATCACTTATTAATGTATCATCTAATCTAAATACTAACTCTACATCTTTATGACTTGGATTTGAATCACTAATTTCTGCATTTTTATTAAATGCTGAAATTAAATTATCTTCAGAATTTTCCTTTGATAAATATGTAGTTCTTACTTCAACTGCTTGATTTGCATCATCTGTTTCTTTTCCATCTTTATCATACATTTTCCATCCATATTTAATATTTGTTTCATTTTCTGGTACAAATACTAAACCTGTTGGAATATTATCTGAAACTTCTTTAGCATACCCATCAGTTTCACCTTCATTATATACTCTAATAGTATATGTTATTAAATCTCCACCACGAACTTCAACTGGCTCTAATGGATGATTATAGTGTAGATTTCCGTCTTCATCTTTTGAAACTTCTGGAACTCTATTAGTAATTTTATCTGAATTTACACCTGTTATAAATTTCTGTAAAGCTAAATCAAACTTTCTCTTATCCGTTTGTAATTCATCATAATCATCATCATCTTCATTTCCAGTTGTATAATCATCTGGGTTAATATCATCAGTTGGAGTTGAATCTCTATCTGTTACAGGTTTTTTTTCAGAATCACTAGCATCTGTAATAGCAGATATATTTTTAAGTGTAACTTCATCTTCTGTAACTACTATACAAGTAATTTGTACATCTTTATATTTTAATTCTGAACCTTCAAATGCTTCTATCAAATTGCCTTCATCTTCTGAAGAAAGTGCATCAGTTGTAACCTTAGTTTCTCCCAACACTACATCTACATTTGCTAAATCATCAATTTCATCAAAATCTGAAACATTCAAATTATTCATACCATTTTTTATTGTAGATAATTTTACCTTATTTGCACCTTCTAAACTGCTCCAATTATTATTGGCATTATATCCCTCTAAAAATCCTAAACCTTCTGGTATATAATCTGTTATCTGTTCTGCATATCCTGATATATTTCCCTCATTATATACCCTTAATGTAAATGTTACTATATCTCCTGTTTCTACTAATATCGGATTTTTTGATGTAGTATAATCTGCATCTCTTTCACCATCATTTAATGGTTCAACATTTACTTCTGGTTCCCTTGATGTATTATCATTATTTACTTTTGAAATAAATTTCTTTAAGTTCAAATCAAATTCTAATGGCTCTCCAACATAAACTTGCTCTTTATCTATATCATCTTCATCTGGTTTATTATTATCTGGAGTTGAATCTATATCGTGAATATCTTTTCCTGTTTCATCAGTATTTTTAGTTATCTCAGCTGTATTTATCATATTACTATTTGATTCTACCAAAGACGTATCTACTTTAAATACTAATTTTACATCTTTATAATGTGGATTTGAATCAGTAATATCTGCAGAATCATCAAATGCTGGAATTAAATTACTATCTGATTTTTCTTTTGACAAATATGAAGTTTTTACTTTTACTGCTTTATTTACATCACTTGTTTCGCTTCCATCTTTATCATACATTTTCCATTCATATTGAGTATTTGTAGCATTTTCTTTAACAAATACCAAACCTTTTGGAATATCATCAGTTATTTCTGCTACATATCCAGCAATTTTACCTTCATTATACACTCTAATCGTGTATGTTATCAAATCTTCATTTTTAACTTCTAAAGCATCTTCATTACGTGAATATAATAGCTTTCCATCATCATTTCTACTAACTTGTGGAATTCTGTTTTTAGTTCCAGTTGAATTTATTTCTGTAATAAATTTTTGCAATGCTAAATCAAAAACATTTTTATTATTTTTTAATACATCATAATCATCATCATCTTCGATTTCCTCATTATATTCATCAGGATTTATGTCATCTGCTGGAGTTGAATCTCTATCTTCAGAATCCCTATCTGTTGGTACATCATTTTTATTTTTATCTTTTTCACCTGTAATAGCTGCAATATTTTTAAGTGTTATATCACTTTCGGCAACTACAATACAAGTAATTTGAACATCTTTATAAGTCATTTCAGTTCCAGTAAATGCTGGAATTAAATTTTCAGTTTTTGAAGAACCTAGTACTTTAGTCGTAAGCTTAGCTTTTCCTAAAACTACATTGACCTCATCTAAAGAACTTATTCCATCAAAATCTTCAGTCTTTAAATTTTTCTTTCCATTTATAATTTCAGATAATTTTTTACGTTTTACATTATCTTGAGAAACAGTCCATGAACATTGTTTATTCAAATCATAGCCTTCTAAATATCCCAAACCTTCTGGAATATAATCTGTTATTTGTTCTGCATATCCATCTTCTTCACCTTCATTATATACCCTTATTGTAAATGTTACTACATCACCTGTTTGAACATTTACAGGATCTTTGGTTAATGTATAATGAGCATCATCTTTTTCATTATTTAAAGGTGTAATATCCACTTCTGGTTCTCTTGATATTTCCTTACCATTTACTTTTGAAATAAATTTTTTCAAATTCAAATCAAATAATAAATATGTAACTTTTTCATCATCTATATCATCTTCATCAGGTTCTTCATTACCAGGTGTTGAATCTTTATCTTGAATTTCTTTTCCAGTTTCATCAGTATCTTTAGTTATTTCAGCTATATTAATTAAATTTCTCTCAGAACTTGAAGCCTCGTTTTCAATTAAAGATTTATCTAATTTGAATACTAATTTTACATCTTTATAATACAAATTTGATTCAGTAATAGTATCACTTTTATTATATGCTTTTATCAAATTATCAGTTGTACTTCCTTTTGCTAAATATGTAGTTTTTACTTTTACTGCTTTTTTCTCATCTTGTGTTTCTTCCCCAGAAGCATCATACATTTTCCAGCCATAAGTGGTATTTGTATTATTATCTTTTACATAAACTAATCCTTTTGGAATATCATCAGATATTTCTGCTGCATATCCATCAATCTCGCCTTCATTATACACTCTAATCGTGTATGTTATTAAATCTCCATTATGTACTCTTAATGCTTCATCTGGATGACTATATTTCAAAGTTCCATCTGAATTTTCACTTACTTCTGGCTCTCTATCTTCTATTTCATCATTATTTACAGCTGTTATAAATTTCTGTAAAGCTAAATCAAAATTTTTTTTCTGTGTTTGTAATACATCATAATCATCATCATCTTCTTTACCAGTACCATAACTATCTGGATCAATATCATCATTTGGTGATGAATCTTCACCTACTTTTCTATCTGTATTTACATCTTCTTTTTTCTCATTTTTTTCTTTTGTTATAGCTGATATATTTTTTAATTCTTTTGAATCTTCTGTAACTACTACACAGGTAATTTGTACATCTTTATATTTTAAATCACTTCTTCCATCAAATGCCTTTATTAAATTTGATGTATTACTAGATGAAAGTGCATTAGTTGTATATTTTGCTTTTCCTAAAACTACATCAACATCATTTAAATTACTTACCTCTGAAAAATCTGAAAGTGTAACATTTTTCTCAGCATTTCTTATTGTATTTAATTTTACTTTACTGTTTCCTTCAACTTTAGTCCATCCACTATTTCCATTATAATGCTCCAAAAATCCCAAACCTTCTGGTATATAATCTGTTATTTCTTCTGCATATCCTGATATATCTCCTTCATTATATACTCTTATTGTAAATGTTACTATATCTCCTGTTTCCACACTTCGTGCATCTTTTTTTGTAGTATAAGTAGCATCATTTTGTCCTGATTTTAATGGTTCAACATTTACAGTTGGAATTCTATCATTGATGTCAGTTTTATTTATTTTTGTAATAAATTTTTTTAAGCTTAAATCAAATAAATCTTTTTTTACAACTAATTTTTCAAAATCATCATCATCTTCAGTTCCTTTATAATAATAATCACTACGCCCTAAATTTCCATTATTATTATGACTTGAATCTCCGGCATAATTGTCAGTTATTTTATCCTTCATTGAATCTGGAGTTGAATCTCTATCTTCTCCATTATCTTCCTGTATTTCTGCTATATTTGTCAATATTGTTCCAGTATCAAAATCTCCCGTAACTTCACATTCTAACTGAACTTCCTTATAAGACAAATTTTTATTTTCTTTGTTAAACGCAGGTATAATTTTATCTTCAGTATCTAAACAAGTTGTTGTTACTTCTCTATTTGCACCATTTTCCCAATGATATTTCTGATTAACTGTACTTTTAGTCGATTCTACCATTGTTAAACCTTCTGGTAAATAATCTACTATTTTTTTGGCTTTTGCTTGAATCTCACCTTCGTTATACACTCTAAATTCATATACAATTTTATCACCTTTTTTTACAGTTAATGGATTTTTTGGATGATTATATTCTGCTGTTGTTGCATCTTCAGTTCCATTTGCTAACTTATTTAAACTATCTTGAGTAGGCTTTGGATCCCTTCCTTTTATTGAATTACCATTTATAGAAAATATATATTTTCTTAAAGCTAAATCATATTTTCCATTGGTTACTGTACCAGTAGTTTCTTCTTCAATTTTTTCTCCAGGTTTTGATAATATTAAAATAATCGGCTGTAAATCTCCAGTTTCACTACTATCTTTTTCCCATAAACTTATTATTCTCTTAGCCTCTGTCGTATATGACAATTTTAATTTAACATCTGTAATAGTATTTTCTTCTGTTGGAATATATACATAAAAAGTTTTTCCAATTATATTTTTATCAAGCTCTCCATTTTGTAGTACATTATTCTGTGGTGAGCCATCTACATAAACTTTACAATTTTTTAATTCCCCACCATCAACACTTAAAGTTATTTTTAAATCTGAAGGAGTTGTATTTCCAGAATTTATTTTAAATGGTCCAACTTTATAATAAGCTCCTTCAATTGTTGATGTAGCTTTTGAATTTGTATCTATTTTAGGATATGTTTTTTCTTTTTCAACTGTATCTGTTGATCTTCTAGCAGAATCAACTAAATATTTATATAATTCTTGCATATATGTTTGTCTTATTTTATCAATATCATTTCCAGTTGAAAAACCAGGAATACTGACTAAATTATTATAAGTAATACTACCTAATGTATTATATGCTTCATCACGATCTGTTTCTGTTGTATGATATATTTCTGTACCATTAGTAAAATACCAAATTGCCCATTGCTGAATAACATCAATATCATCATCTGTTAGTTTTTGTTTTATCATTTCAACAGTTGTACGAGGCTCTGTTCCCTCTTCTTCCTCTTTAGCAAAATAATCAGCAAAAGCTCTTTTTAAAAATTCTTCTTTTGTACTTTCCTGATTTAATAAATATATATTATTAAGTAAATAAACTATTGCATTATGATTTTGTTTTGTTACTCCTAAATGAGTCGCCCATGATTGAACTGCAGAATCAGTATAATTTGTAAAATCCTTTGCAACTCTCCTATATTTATATCCATTATTTTTTACTGAAAGAGATTTACTTGCATTAACACAATAAAAAACATCTAAAAATGCACTGCCATTATGTTGTGTAATTTTTAATACATCATGATCTCCTATTCTGTAAGAACCCCCACCATTACGAGCACTTACTGATTCAATAGTTGCTTCTGTACTATTTTCATCTAAAGCTGTAGCCGAAAATACATTTAAAGGAAAAAATGATATTAATAATATAAATACACATGTATAAATAAATAAAGTTTTGATGATTTTTTTAGATGTCATAATTGTTACCTTCCTTTAATATTCTCTAAAATTCATAATATTTATAATAAATTGTAATTAATATACTATATTATAATTAAGTTTCGATATTTATAAATAATACAATACCGAAACTGAAATCATTATCATTATAGTACATTGCTTCTTCAAAATCAATACTTTTTCTCATTTAAGTTCAGGTATTTTTTTACAGTTCAAATTATGAAAAATATATATTTTTTCGCAGTTATTTTGCGGAAACTTGATAGCTATATTTTATTAAATTTTATGTTTTACTTATAAAAAAAGTTACGAGAATAATTAAAATAAATTTTCCCGTAACTTAGTTTCAGTATTTTATATAGTTATGAAAATATATGTTTTATGAAGTTGTTTCGTGGGGACCGACTAGCTACAGTCTGTTAAATTTTATGTTCTATAGAATTTTAAAATTTTACAGACTGTGCGTAGTTGGGAGAACGAATAAAACATATATTTTTCTTTAACTTAATTCTTCATAACAATTTAACAAAGTTTTAATATATTAAAACTTATTGAAAATTTGCAACTTAATGTTAAAAAACATCGAAGCTTAAATTATATAATTATATTTATTATAAAACATATTTCTTTATTAACACTATACCAACACCTATAACTAACAATACAGTTCCTGTTAATAAAATATATGGTCTTTCACCTAAACCTGTTACTATACCAACATAAACTGGTGCGTTATCATAATCATCCTCTGTTGGTACTTGATTGTTTGGAGTTGAATCTATATCTGGTGAACCGTATGGATTCCAATGTTCAGTAATTTCAGCAATATTCATAAATTCGCCCATATTTTGCTCACTTCTAACCCATGTTAATACAACTGAAACCGTAGTAGATTGTCCTGGTTGCAATAAAGTTTTAGCAAGTGTATTTGTTGAAATAACACGTTCTGAAATTTGATTCCATCCTGGATTATCTGCTGGGTCAAATGATAATCCTTCTGGAATATAGTCTGTTATTTCTGTTGCATAACCTTCTATTTCGCCTTCATTTCTAACTACTATATTATAAACAAATTTTATTGTTGTTGTAGAAAGTTTTTTCCTATTTACATCAACTTTTATTGCTTCACCTTTAGCAACATTTAATTCTGTTGTTTTTCCATCAACTGTAACTAATGCTTTAGCTAAATCTTTTTCTAATGCCAAATCAAAATATTCTACATAAACTTGTTCTTTATCTATATCATCTTCATTTGGATTTCCATTATTTGGTGTTGAATCTATATCTGGAATGTCTTTACCATCTTTGTCTGTAGTCTTTGTAATTTCTGCTATATTTATTAATGTTCTTTCTGAAGTTGTTACTGTTTTATTTATCAATGTTTCATCTATTCTAAACACTAATTCCACATCTTTATAACTTGGGTTTGTATCGCTAACTCCTGCATCTTTATTAAATGCTGGTATTAAGTTGTTTTCTGATTTTGGCTTTGACAAATAATTTGTTTTTACTGAAACAGCTTGATTTGCATCACCTGTTTCGTTTCCAGATTTATCATACATTTTCCAGCCATATTTAACATTCGTTTCATTATCTGGAACAAATACTAAACCTGTTGGTATATTATCACCAATTTCATCTGCATAACCATCAATTTCACCTTCATTATATACTCTAATTGTATATTTTACTAAATCGCCGTTATGTATTTTTACTGCATCTGTTGGATGATTATATTTTAATTTTCCATCTTGTCCCTTTACAATAACAGGTGCTCTGTTTTGAACTTCATTTCCATTTATACCTGTTATAAATTTTTGTAATGCTAAATCAAAATCCTTCTTTTCTGTTTTTACTATATCATAATCATCATCATCTTCATTTCCAGTTCCATAATCGTCTGGATTTATATCATCTTTCGGTGTTGAATCTCTATCCTTATCTACTGGATTTTTATTTTCATCTTTTTCTGCTGTTATTGCTGCTATATTTTTAAGTGTAATTTCATCTTCGGCTACTACTATACAAGCAATTTGCACATCTTTATATTTCAAATCTTTTCCATTAAATGATGAAATTAAATTTGAATCTGTTAATTCTGATGAAAGTGCTTTAGATGTAACTTTAGTTTTTCCTAAAATAACTTCTACATTTTCTAAATTATCTACATCCTTAAAATCTTCAAGTTTTACATTTTTCATTCCATCTTTTATAGTTGATAATTTAACTGAATTTTTTTCATTTTGTGAAATAGACCAGTAATTATCATAATTTGTTTTATAACCTTCTAAAAATCCTAAACCTTCTGGTATATAATCTGTGATCTGTTCTGCATATCCTGATACTTCTCCTTCATTATATACCCTTAATGTAAATGTTACTATGTCTCCTGTTTCTACTTCAATAGGTGTTTTCGTCATTTCATATTTTGCATCATTTGCTCCATTTTTTAATGTTGAAGTATCTACTTTTGGCTCTCTTGATAAGCTTTCATTATTTACTTTTGAAATGAATTTCTTTAAATTCAAATCAAATATCTTTCCATCTATAACAAGCTTTTCAAAGTCGTCATCATCTTGAAGTCCTTTATAATAATAATTTTCTTTTCCTAAATCATCATCATTTGATACATTTCCAGAAAAATCTTCATTGATATTTTCTTTATTAATTGAACCTTCCTGTGAATCTCTATCATTTCCATTATCTTCTATAATTTCTGCAACATTTGTTAAAACAGTTCCACTACTAAAATCTCCTGTAACTTCACATTCCAATTTAATTTGTCCATAAGATACCTTTAATTCATTTTTATTAAATGCAGGAATTTCCGTACTCTCTAAATATGAAGTTGTTAAATTTCCATCAACAAAATTCCATTTATACTCACTATTAATATCGCTATTGTCAACTAATGTTAAACCTTCTGGCAAATAATCTACAATCTTTTTAACTATTGCTTTCGAATCGCCCTCATTATATATTCTAAATTCATATACAATTTTGTCTCCCTTTTCTACATGAATAGGACTCTTTACATGCCTATATTCAAGAGTTTTTGATGTTTTATTAGCTAAACTTTGCAAACTTTCATCTGTAAATTTTGGTTCTCTCCCTGTTACATTTTTTCCATTTACAGAAACTATAAATTTTCTTAAAGCTAAATCATATTCTAAATAAGTAACTTTTTCTTCATCTATATCATCCTCAGTTGGATTTTCATTATCTGGAGTTGAATCTGAATCTAAAATATCATCTCCATTTTCGTCTGTATTTTCCGTAATTTCTGCTACATTTATCAAAATTTTAGACGTTTTATCTTTTATTAATGTATCATCTAATTTTAAAACTAATTTAACATCTTTATAACTTGGATTTTCATCATCAACTTCTGCATCTTTATCAAATGCTTCTATTAAATTATCATCTGATTTTTCTTTTGATAAATATGTAGTTCTTACTTCAACTGCATCACTTTCATTATCTGTCTCATTTCCATCTGAATCATACATTTTCCAATCATATTCCACATTTGTTTCATTTTCTGAAACAAATACTAAACCTGTTGGAATGCTATCTGAAATTTCTTTAGCATATCCATTCATTTCGCCTTCATTATATACTCTAATTGTATATTCTATTAAATCTCCACCACAAACTTCAACTGGCTCTAATGGATGATTATAGTGTAGATTTCCGTCTTCATCTTTTGAAACTTCTGGAACTCTATTAGTAATTTTTTCTGAATTTACACCTGTTATAAATTTTTGCAAAGCTAAATCAAAATTTCTTTTATCTGTTTTTAATACATCATAGTCATCATCATCTTCATTTCCTGTTGTATATTTATCTGGGTCAATATCATCATTTGGTGATGAATCTACTTTATCTGAGCCTCTATCTGTTTTTACCTCAGTTTTATCTTTATCTTTTTCAGCAGTAATAGCAGATATATTTTTCAATGTTTTTGTATCTTCAGCTACTACAATACACGTAATTTCAACATCTTTATAAGTCATTGTTGTTCCTGTAAATGCTGATATTAAATTAGTTTCATTATCATCTGAACTTGCAAGCATATCAGTAGTAACTTTTGTTTTTCCTAAAACAACTTCAACATCATCTAAATCAGTAACTTCTGAAAAATCTTCAACTGTTAAATGCTTAGTACCATTTCTTATGTCAGATAATTTCTTCTTATTACTACTTGAACTATCTTCTGAAACTTGCCATTTACATTTTTCATTATCATTATAATTTACTAAAAATCCTAAACCTTCTGGTATGTAATCTGTTATTTGTTCTGCATAACCTGCTATATCTCCTTCATTATATACCCTTAACGTAAATGTTACTACATCACCTGTTTCAACTAATAATGGATTTTTTGATGTAGTATATTTTGCATCATTTCCTCCATTAATTAATGGTGTAAGATCTACTTTTGGTTCTCTTGATATTCCTCTACCATTTACTTTCGAAATAAATTTCTTCAAATTCAAATCAAATAAATCTTTTTTTACAATAAGTTTTTCAAAATCATCATCATCTTGTTTTCCTTTATAATAATGATTTGAATCTCCCAAATTGTCTTTATTATTTGAAGAATCACCGCAAAAATCATCTGTTATTTCACTTTTTTCAATAGAACTTTCTGTTGAATCTCTATCAGTTCCGTCATCTTCTTCTACTTCTGCAACATTTGTTAAAATTTTTCCAGTTTCAAGCTCTCCTGTAACTTCACATTCTAACTGGACTGTTTCACAGGTTAAATTTTTATTTTGTTTATCAAATGCAGCAATTGGTTTATCACTTAAATATGTTGTTGTTAACCCATCATCAGTAGTTTCCCATTCATATCTTTGATTAACTTCACTTAATCTCGATTCAACTACAGTTAGACCTTCTGGTAAATAATCTATTATTTTCTTTACTTTTGCTTGTACTTCACCTTCATTATATATCCTAAACTCATATACAATTTTATCTCCCTTTTTCACAAGCAAAGGATTTTTAGCATGATTATAATCTGCTGTAGTTACATCGCCACTCGCTAATTTTTCTAAGCTCTCTTGTGTAGGAGTTGGCTCTCTTCCTGTTGTAGATTGTTTATTTATTGAAACTATATATTTTCTTAAAGCTAAATCATATTTTCCCTCTGTTACTTTTCCCTCAATTTCATCTGAAACTTCTTTACCTGGCTCATCTAAAATTAAAATGACTGGTTGCAAATCTTGTGTTTCTTCATCCGTTTTTTCCCATAAACTTATATTTTTTTCTCCTTCTGTGGAATAAGTCATTTTTAATTTTATACTTGTTATTGTATTTCCTGTTGTAGGAATTTTTACATAAAATTCTTTTCCCAATATCTCTTGATTAAGTTCTTTATTTTCCTCTGATGAATCATTTACAACAATTGTATAATTTGTTAATTCATGACCATCTTGATCAACTAATGATAACTTAAAATTTACTGGTACTGTTGTTCCACTAACTTTAAATGGGCCAATTTTATAACTATCTCCATCAATAGTTGAACTAACATCTTTTGTTCTATCAATTTTAGGGTATTGATTATCGACTGCCATCAATCTAACTTCTTGACTTTTAGTACCTTTTCCACAATTTATTAAGTATTTGTATAATTCTTGCATATATGTTAATTCTATACCATTTATATTTTCTTTCGTACTACCAACACTACCTAATACACCAAAATTTGGTTTTTCTACACTTACAGAAGAAAATGTATTATATATTGTTTTATGTGATGTATCAGTACTTCCACCATTTATTTCAGCACTATTTGTAAAATACCAAATTGCCCATTGCTGAACAACATCAATATAATCATCTGTTAACTTTGAACTTATCTCATCAACATTAGGTGTTGGCTCTTCTTCTTGATGTTCTTTTATATAATCTGCAAAAACTTCCTCTAAAAATTTTTTCTTATATTCTTTATGATTTAATAAGTATAAATGTTCAAGTAAACAAACTAATTTGCCATGAGTTTCTTGACTCATATTTAAAGTTTGAGTCCATTCTTTAACTTCTTTATCATTATAATTAGTAAAATCACTAGCAACTTTCCTAAAATGATATCCATCCTTATCAGCAACTGAAAGTGATTTTTCAGCATTAACACAATATAATACATCTGAAAATGAACTATCATCATGTTGCACTATTTTTAATACATCATGATCACCTACTTTGTAAGAAAATCCTTGGTTACGAGCTCCAATTGATTCAATATCTGCTTCTGTACTATCTTTTGTTAATGGTGAAACCCCTGTTGCTTCTACATAAAATGGTATTAACAATATGAATATACACAAAAAAATAAATAAAGTCTTGATGATTTTCATTATAATTGATACCTTCCTTTGTACTTTTAAATTTTACTGAAATAACTTACTTTCAAAAATGTTATCATATAAATTTTCTTCTTCTTCCGCAATACGTTTTAAATATTTTCCATATTCTGTTTTTCTATATTTCTCAGCATGTTCTAAAATCTTTTCCTTTGAAATCCACTTATTTCTATAAGCATATTCCTCTAAACAAGCTATTTGTACACCTTGTCTTAATTCAATCGCTTTAACAAAATCTGCTGCATCTGATAATCTATCTGGTGAACCTGTATCAAACCAAGCATAACCATTTCCTAAAGGAATAACTTTTAAATTTCCTTTTTCCATATATGCTTTATTTACATCAGTAATCTCTAATTCACCTCTATCAGAAGGCTTTATTTCATTTGCAATTTTTATAACATTATTATCATAAAAATATATTCCCGGAACAGCTAAATTAGATTTAGGATTTTCTGGTTTTTCTTCTATTGAAATTGCAGTTCCATCTTTGTCAATTTCAACTACACCATAAGAAGTTGGATCTGCAACTTTATATCCAAAAATAATTCCTCCTTCTTTTAATTTGCTAGCTGCTCTCAAAACCCTCTCAATTCTGGAACCGTAAATCATATTATCTCCCAAAATTAAAGCAACATTATCTTCTCCTATAAAATCTGCTCCTAATCTAAAAGCATCAGCTAATCCAACTGGTTTATCTTGAACTTTATATTCAAATTTCATTCCTAAATCTTCACCAGTTCCAAGTAAACTTTGAAATGCTGGTAAATGAATTGGTGTAGAAATAATTAAAACTTCTCTTATACCTGCCATCATTAAAGTAGACAATGGATAATAAATCATTGGTTTATCATAAACTGGTAACATTTGTTTAGAAACTGCTAAAGTTACTGGATAAAGCCTTGTCGCACTTCCTCCTGCTAATATAATTCCTTTCATTACTTCAATTCCTCCTTTAAATATTCTTTTAATGCTAATTCGTATTCTGTTGGATAAATACCTACTTTATGCAATTTCTCTTTTGATAACATACTATTAAATGGTCTGTCACTAGATTGTGGATACATCTCCTTATATTCAGCAGAAGTAATTGGAATAACTTTAGTTTCAATATTTGCAAACTCGAATATTTTTCTAGTAAATTCATACCATGTTGTAAAACCTTCACATGTAGAATGATAAACTCCATACTCTGGTTCTTTTTCCATAATTTGTTCTATAATTTTACACAATGTAGTTGTTGAAGTTGGACTTCCATGTTGGTCTGAAACTACTTTTATTTCATTATTTTCCTTTGACAATTTAAGCATAGTTTTAACAAAATTTTTTCCACGAATTCCATAAAGCCATGCTGTTCTTAATATATAATATTTCTCTGCTTTACTAGCATTTTGCTCACCTAAAAGCTTTGTTTTTCCATAACTGCTTACAGGTGCTGGTTCCATATTTTCTGTATAAACTTTTTCAATATCTAAATTTCCAGCAAACACATAATCTGTACTAATATGTATAAATGTAGCACCCACTGCTTTAGCTGATGTTGCTATATTTTCAACTGCTAAACCATTTACTCTATTTGCTAAATCATAATTTACTTCACATCCATCAACATTTGTATAAGCTGCACAATTTATAATAAAATATGGATTAACTTCTTTAATTTTTGCATCAACAGCTTCTTTATCACATATATCTAAAGTTGCAAGAGTAGTTCCTGTAACATCATACACCTTTTCTAATCTTTCTTTTAGCTCACCACCTAACATTCCATCTGCTCCAATTAATAATACTTTTTTCATGTATTTTCCTCCCTTTAGTTTTATATATCTTTTTATATCTATTTCTATTATTTACATTTCTTTATTATTCCCATTACATTATATCATAGGAATTGATATTGTCAAATGAAAAAAATGCAAGTTTGTAATATTTAAAAATTCATTACTAAATAATTTTCATAACTAAAAATCCTATGCTTTCTATTAAAACAATTATCGGATATACTACCGTTGCTACTCTCCAAAATCTTTTATCAGAATAATTTAAAAATATAAAGCTTTCTAAAACAAAAATCATGTATGGACGAGTTTTGCCTCTTATAGTTGTAAATGGTGTTGGAAATTTAATTAACAAAAATGCAATAATTCCAGCTAATGACACATACATAGAAGCTTTTAATGAAAATACCTTCTCCTCTACATTAGCAAAAATATAAATCATCATATAAATTTGCAAAATTGAAATTGAAAGTGCCATTATGTAATTTGGCACAATACCTCCAAAAATAGCATTAACTCCACTAATACCAATAATTCCTAATATACTAAATATTGATGTTGGAATTAAAAATTCTGAATGTTTTTCATATTTGAATACGTAAATTACTGCAACTAAAAGGACCATTGGAAAAATAGACATACAAGTTGCTAGCGCACTATTATCAGAAAATTTAATTGTTTTATTAAATGGAATATTAAATGAATATGTATAACTCATAAGATATGAGAGTCCATTCTCATTTTCTAAAGCTTGAATTACATTATATCTGTAAAAAATTGTACTTATTAATGCACCTAATATCAACGCAAAAACAAAAAATATAATTTGTTTTTTCCTTAAATTAATTTCCTTTCTATTTTTTAATAAAATCCATATTAAAATTGGAATAAATGCAAATAACATTGAAAATTGAAAACTTAAATTTGAAAAAATTAAATATATCAAAACACTTGCAAATATTCCAAAAATAGGCAAAGCTTTATGTTCAGTTTTTCCAAAAATTTTATCTATACAAATTAAAAATAACTCACCTGAAATTAAAACTTCTAAAAAACCATTATCTATATATTGAACAACCGCAGTAGAACATACTATTAAAAAAGTTCCAATTATAGAAATTCTTTTATTTTTATTTGTAATGATTTGTGAAAAATAAAAAGTTACAATTATTAATACTATAAATTTAACTATATCAATTGCAATATGCAAAATACTTCCTCCTAAATTTCTAAAATTTATTTTATTATATAAACACAATGATTATATGTCAATATTTAAGTTTAAGTATTTTTTGAAACAAATTCTATTTTCTTAAATGGGAAGAATAACAAAAAAATATATGTTTTATTCATTATCCCAACTACGCACAGTCTGTAAAATTTTAAAATTCTGTAGAACATAAAATTTAACAGACTATAGCTAGCTAGTTCCCACGAAATATCTTCATAAAACATATATTTTTCGTATTTTCAATATAGTTAAAAAAAGCTTTAATATATTTTTTAAGTTATGGTTTGTGGGGACCGTTTTAGAAA
>CANRQI010000005.1 GCA_947632835.1 uncultured Clostridia bacterium | reverse complement strand
TTTTAACCATGGATAAAGTAAAAAATAAGCAAATCGAAGGAATAGAAGTAATAAATATAATAGACTTTCTACTTAGCCAATAATTTCACTTTATATAAAAAACTACATTAACATTTTTTACAAAAGAAAAATAAAAATGTCCAAGCAATTATTTTAACTTCACAAAATTGTAATATAACAAAATTAGATATTAAGAAGTTTAATGAGCAATATGGGGCACTAAAAATAGCACGAACAGATAAATTCCATGATAGGTTTATTATTATAGATAACAAAAAACTTTATCATGTGGAGCATCACTCAAAGACTTGGGGAAAAAATGCTTTGGAATTAATAAGATAGAAGGAATAGAATTTATAGAAAATATAAATAAAATACTTAATTTTTGATACCTTTATATAAGCCTAAGTATTTTGTTTTTTTGTGTGTTATAGTATAATCATTTTATCAAATAGTAGGAGAAATGTAATATGTTAAACAAAATTAAGAGTACATGTCATTATGTAGTTGATAATAGTCAATATGTGAAAATAAATTATGCTAAGTTAGATAATTTTATAAATGATATTGAATATGAAAATTTAAAGAATTGGTTATTAGTTAATTCTTATGATTTATTAGAGTTAGATATAGAAACAGTTATTAATTTTTTATTAATTTTTGAATCTATATGTTATTCATTTTGGGGGCAACCTAAATGGAAAATTGAAACAGAAGAAGGAGTAAAAGACGGTTCGGATGCTCTTCTATATGCTATGATTAAATATGTAAAGAAAAATAAAAATTTTGGTAATTTATCTTTAAATGAATTTAGCGAATTATTAAAAGGTAATGTTGATATTCCTTTGCTTAAAGAAAGATATTCAACAATTATCAATATTACTAGAATAGTAAATGAAAAAATGAATGGAAATTTTTATAAATTTATTAAAGATATAAATTCAGATACGGAACTATTTAATATTATAATAAATAATTTTGAATCATTTAAAGATGAAAGAGAATACAATGGTAAAGTAATATATTTTTATAAATTAGCCCAATTATTAACTTCTGATATTTTACATATTAGAGAAAAACTTGAAAATATATCAGTTGATTATTCTAATTTAATTGGATGTGCTGATTATAAGATTCCACAAACATTAAGAGCATTAGGAATTGTAGAATATAATAATGAACTAGCTGATATTGTTGATCAAAGAAATGAATTAAAAATTTCTTCTAAATATGAAGTTGAAATTAGAGCAAGTCAAATTGTAGTAATAGATTATATTAGTAATATATTAACTAATGCTAATCCAATAGATATAAATGATTTCCTTTTTGTGTATTCAAAAAAAGTGCAATCTATTGCTAAACCATATCACTTATGTAGAAATACAAACTATTAATATAAGTATTTTTAAAATTATTAAGTTACGAAAATATATGTTTTATTCATTATCCCAACTGCACACAGTCTGTAAAATTTTAAAATTCTGTGGAACATAAAATTTAACAGACTGTAGCTAGTCGGTCCCCACGAAGCTCATTCATAAAACATATATTTTTCGTAACTTTTGTATATTATAAAAAACACCGAAACTTAAAAAGAAAAAATGATTGAAAATTGGAATATATGTGATATAATAAAAAATATAGTATTTATTTTGGAGGATATAAATGGAAGAAAAGGAAGTAGTTACAAGTGGAAAAATTACACAAGGATTAATTGTAGGATGGTTTCTTTGGGGGATACTTTGGGGAATCATATATACTTTTTTGTATCGTTTTATTACAAATTTTACAGATTCATTAATAATAAAATCAATAATAATAATTATACTTCAAGGAATTATTACATTCATAATATGGAAGTTTAGTACAAAATCAACTTTTAAAAAAAGAACTATGAATTCTGATGATGTTCCAAAAGTTATGAAAAATTTAATTATTTTTACCATACTGATATGTATAATTAATGGAGTTTACCAGTTTTTTAATGCTAATGATGCAATTGATAGAACAATAAATTCTAATTTTCAATTAAGAATTAGAGAAACTATGATGTCAAGTTTATATGATGATGAAGAAATGGAAGAATACAATAAGGAAAAGGAAGAATTTATTTCAGATGTAAAAAATCAAGTATATACTTATTTAGTAATTGTAGAAATTGGATTAACAGCAGTATATTTATTAGTTTTACCTTTAGAGAAAAAAGAAATCTTAAAATATGTTGGTTAAAATATAAAGAGAGAAAATGTTAAGATATTTAATATTTTCTCTCTTTTAAAATATTCATTTTTGGTGTATAATATAAACTATAACTGTTATTTTATTCAACAAATGTCAATTAAACTAATAAAATTTATTATTAGGGTTGCTTTTTATATAGTAATTATTGTAAACTATATAATAAAATGGTATAAAAAATTAATTTATTAAAATAATATAATTGATAATATTAAAAGGAGAAATTGAGAAATTATGAGTGAAAAACAATTTGAAATTAAAGAAGGTATAAAAATTCATCTAATAAAAACAGATCTTTTTAAAACAAACTTAATTTGTGTTATGATAACTACACCTTTAAAACGAGAAACAGTTACTTTAGGAGCACTAATTCCTTTTTTATTAAAAAGAGGAACGCAAAATTATAAGGATCAAAGTGAAATTAATAAGAAGCTTGAAGAAATGTATGGTGCAAGTTATGATTTACGGAATAGATAAAATAGGAGATAATCAAGCATTAAAATTTTATATGGAAACTATAAGTAATGAATATGTTTTGGAAAATGATGATTTATTAAAAGAAAGTATAAACATGACTTTAGACATAGTTTTCAATCCATTAATGAAAGATGGCATGTTTAAAGAAGAGTTTTTGGAAGTTGAAAAAAATAATTTAAGAAGAGTAATTAATGCAAAAATAGATGATAAAGGTTTTTATGCGTTAAATAGATGTATAGAAGACATGTATGGGAATAATGGCTTTGGACTATATAAATATGGATATTTAGAAGATTTAGAAAAAATAACGAATAAAAAATTATCAGATTATTATAAAAAATTAGTTAATGAAGCTAAAATAGATATTTATTTATCTGGAAATTTTGATGAGGAAAATGTAAAAAATTTGATTATTCAAAATGAAAATATAAAAAAATTAAAACCTAGAAAAGAAAATATAATTATTAATAATCCATACACAGAAAATAAACAAAAAGTGGAAAAGCCTAAAAAGGTTGAAGAAAAAATGAATATTAATCAAGGAAAATTAGTTATTGGACTTGATGTTTTACTTAAAAAAGAAGATATGCAAAATGCAGGAAATGTTTATAATACTTTATTGGGAGATGGAGCAAATTCAATGCTTTTTCAAAATGTTAGAGAAAAAGCTGGATTAGCTTATACTGCACGTTCTAGTTACAATAGAATGAAAAATAATATCTTTATTAGATGTGGAATTGAAATTGAGAATTATGATAAAGCTGTTAAAATAATAAAAGAGCAATTAGATAATCTTAAGAATGGAAATTTTTCTGAACAGGACATACAAGATGCTAAAATGTATATTATTTCTGGAATCAAATCAATTGAAACAGAACAAGATTCAGAAATGGTATTTTATATAGGTCAGGAGATTAGTAAAATTAAGAATTCTGTAAAAAAATATATTGAGGATATTGAAAAGGTAACTAAAGAAGAAATTATTGAAGTGGCAAATAATATTCAAATAAATACAATTTATTTTTTGACAGGAGAAATTGAAAAAAATTCTAATGAAATGGAAGATGATTAAAATTATACGGCATGTGCCTTTAAATGATGTGGGAAAGGAATGTAATTTAATATGCAAATAATTGAAAATAATAGAATAAAAGAAAAAATGTATATAGAAAAATTAGATAATGGTCTAACAATAAAAGTTATTCCAAAAAAAGGTTTTAGAAAAAAATATATAATTTGGGGAGTTAACTTTGGTTCTGTAGATAATAAATTTAAAATTGGAGATAGTGATGAAATAATTACTATTCCAGATGGAATAGCTCATTATTTGGAGCATAAAATGTTTGAGCAAAGAAGTGGAAAAAATAGTTTAGATACACTTTCAAGTTTAGGTGTTAATGCAAATGCCTTTACTACTAATAATTTTACTGCCTATTTATATGATGCAACAGATAATTTTTATGAAGCATTAGATGAATTTATGGATTATATTCAAAATCCATATTATACTGATGAAAATGTTGAAAAAGAACGTGGAATAATAGAACAAGAAATTAGTATGTATGATGATGAACCAGAATGGGCAATGTATATGAATGCGTTACAGCTAATGTATCAAAAGAGTGAACTTAGAATTGATGTTGCTGGAACTAAAGAATCTATAGCAAAAATAGATGCAAAAACTTTATATACAGTTTATAACAATTTTTACACTCCTGAAAATATGTGCATAGTAGTTGTTGGAGATTTTGAACCTAAAAATATTATTAGTGAACTAGAAAAAAGAATTATTTTAAAAGGAAAATATCAAAAAATAACTAGAGTTTATGAAAAAGAACCAGAGGAGATTTTTGAAAAGAAAAAAGAAATAAAAATGCAAATAAGTCAACCAATATTTACTATTGCATTTAAATCAAAAAATGACAAGAAAAATATGGTTAGAAAAGAATTAGCAGTTGAAATTTTATGTAATATTATAATTGGTAAAAGTTCAAAATTATATAAAAGATTGTATGAACAAGGTCTAATTTCAACTGAGTTTGGTTTTAATTTTGATTATGCTAGAAACTATGCACATGTAGTAATTGAAGGAAGGGCAAAAGAACCAGAAAAAGTAATAGATGAAATAAAAAATGAATTTGAATTTTTTATAAATCAAGGAATTTCAGAAGAAGAGTTTAATAGAATGAAGAAAAAAGTTTATGGAGAATATGTTACAGATTATAATAGTGCTGATATAATTGGAAATTCTACATTAGTGAATCATTTTAAAGAAATTAATTCTTTTGAATATTTTGAAGAATTTGAAACACTAAATAAAGAATATTTAGAAGAAGTTTTAAAGGAAATATTTGATGAAAATAAAAAAGTAATATCAATAGTAAAAGGAATAGAATAGATTATGAATTTAATAAAATTTCCAGGTTTAGGATTAGAATTTTACGTATCAAAATATGCTTTAAAAATTGGAAATATACACATTTATAAATATGCTGTATTTGTAGTTTTAGGTATAGTTGTAGGTTTATTTTTGAGTAGAATAAGTAAAGAAAAATTTAATATAAAATATGATTTTGTTTTAGAATCAATAATAGGTGCATTAATTTTTGGAATTATAGGTGCAAGATTATATTATGTATTTTTTAGTTTGGAAAAATATACATCAAATCCTCTACAGATTTTTAATATTAGAGATGGTGGATTAGCAATATATGGCGGAATAATTGCAGCAGGTATATATTTAGGCATAAGGTGCTTAAAAAAAGAGGTGAATTTTTTAGATTTATGTGATTATTTAGTACCGTATTTAGCAATTGGTCAATCAATAGGAAGATGGGGAAATTTCTTTAATGTAGAAGCCTATGGAATACAGAGTACAAATATTTTGAGAATGGGAATAAATACAGCCAATGGTTATATGGAGGTTCATCCTACATTTCTTTATGAGTCTATAGGAACTTTTTTGATTTTTTTAATATTAAAAATTTTACAAAAACATAGAATATTTAAAGGTGAGATAACTACTTTCTATATAATGTTTTACTCAATAATAAGATTTTTTATTGAGTCATTGAGGGTAGATAGTTTAATGTTTAAAGGAACTAGAATTTCACAGACTTTATCTGAGTTAGCATTTCTATTTTCAATAACATCATTTTTTATGGGTATATATTTAAAAAAGAAATATAAAGAGTAAAATGTCGAATTTTGAAGTACGAAAAATAAAACAATCGTCGACATTTTATTGACTTTAAAATTATAATATGATAATTTAAAAATACACTAAAGAAAAATTTGTAAAAGGAGATGTGATTTATATGTTAAATGATGAAATTTGTAAATTAAGGGATAAATTAAATGAGAGTATTTCAACAGGAAAAGATTACTCAATTATTTATTCTATTAGCGTAGAGCTTGATGAACTTATTGCAAAGTTTTATAGAGATAAAGTAAACTAATTCGTAATAAATTTTAAGGAAATTTTGAATAAATTGTGTACATTTTTATAATTATAATATATAATCATAAAATGGAGGGCAATTATGTCAGAGTTACTTAACGAAGAAATAAAATTTGATGGACCGAGATTTAATGTAGTTAGAAAAATTTATAAAAGAGATGATGGAACAAAAATAATTAGAGATATAGTTAATCCAGGAGATGCTACAATTATTTTACCAATTACTTCTGAAAATGAAGTTGTTTTTATAACTCAATATAGAGAATCAGTTGAAAAAGTTTGTTTAGAGTTACCAGCTGGTATGGTTGATAAAAATGAAAAGCCAATAGAAACAGCCAAAAGAGAATTAGAAGAAGAAACTGGTATTATAGCAAATAACATAGAACATTTAGTAACAATGTATACATCTAATGGTTATACAAGTGAAAAAGTTCATATATTTGTTGCAAAGGATTTTGAAAAGGGTTGTACGCATTTTGATGAAACAGAAGAAATTTTAGAAGTAAAAAAGATACCAATGGATAAATGTATAGAAATGGCAAAGACTGGAAAGTTTGAAAATGCAACTGAAATAGTAGCAATTTTATTATATTATACTAAATATATGGAGTAATGGAGGAAAAAATTAAATGTTAGATATACTGTCAAATTTATCTAAAGAGCAATTAATCCATGTTGTAAAAGTATTTGATGTACAAATTGCAATTGTTATAATTATAATTGCATTTGCTACTAAAGCTGTTTTTGCAAAGTTAGTTATAAAAATATTTTATAAAATTTTAAAAGTTAAAAAGAAAGCTACTGAGAGCGATATGTATTCTACTTTAAAATACATGTACTTATTTGCTGGTATTTATTTAGCAACTAAAATTTTACCACTTGGAAATGAAACTTTTTTAGTTGCTAGAAAAGGGCTTTCTGAGGCAATTGTAATTTTATTTATTGCAAAAATTATTAATACAGTAGTTTTAGTTAAAGATTCTAAGTTATTTACAAAATCTAAGAAAAATGCTAATAATGATGCCTTTAATGATTTTATTTGTAAAATTATTAGATTTATTGTATGGATTATAGCAGTTTATATTATATTTTATAGATGGGGAATAGATTTAAGTGGTTTAGTAACTGGTCTTGGAATTGGAACTGTAGTTATTTCGTTAGCTGCACAAGATACAGTAAAAAGTTTATTAAGTGGTGCTACAATTCTTACTGATAAACCTTTTGTAATAGGTGATTGGATTACAGTAGGTGATTATTCTGGTACTGTAATTGATATTACTTTTAGAAGTACACGTATTAAGTGTTTGGATAATTCTATTGTTACAATACCAAATTCAATAATTACTACTGATTATATTGCTAATTGGTCTAATCTTACATCTAGAAGGTTTGAATGTGAATTAAGTATAGATAGAAATACACCAACAGATAAAATTAATAAGCTTATAAAAGAATTAAAAGTAGTTATATGTTCAAAAGACTTTGTTAGAGCAGATACAGTTTATGTAGGTTTTAATAAAATTAATACATATAGTTCTGATTTAAAAATATTTTTATATGTTAATGAAACAAATTATAATAAATTTTTAAAGTTAGAAGAAGAATTGAATTGTGAATTTTTAAAAGTACTAGAAAAGGAAAATGTAGAGCTTGTTTATCCTACTGAAACAGTACATATAAAAAGTGATAATAAAGAATAAAAGGGGGTTACCAGTAACATTAATAAAAATGTTACTGGTATAATTGTAAATATGAAAGCTTTAATAACAGGTGCATCTTCTGGTATAGGAAGAGATATGGCAAGATATTTATCCAAATTAGGTTATGATTTAATTATAGTTGCTAGAAGGCAAAATCTATTAGAGGAATTAAAATCAGAATTAAAAACTAATGTACAAATAGAATGTATGGATGTTAGTGAATCAGAAAATTGTAAAAAGTTATTTTCAAAATATCCAGATATTGATGTTTTGATTAATAATGCTGGTTTTGGCAAATTTGGTGAATTTGTAAGTACAGATATTAATGAAGAAATAAATATGATAAATACGAATGTTGTTGCTGTGCAGGTTTTAACAAAATTATATTTACAAAAAATGCAAGAAAAAAATAAAGGATATATTTTAAATGTTGCGTCAATTGCTGGTTTGCTTCCAGGTGGTCCTTTAATGTCAACATATTATGCCACGAAAAGTTATATAGTTTCTATGACTAGAAGCATAGCCGAAGAACTTAGAATTAAGAATTCTGATGTTAAAATATGTGCATTGTGTCCTGGACCTGTTAATACTGACTTTAATAATGTAGCAAATGTAAAATTTTCACTTAGGGGATTGTCGAGTGAATATGTTGCAAAATATGCAATAGATAAAATGTTTAAAAATAAAAAAATAATAATACCTGGAAAAACAATTAAATTATTGTCAATAGCATCAAAATTAGCTCCTTCAAATATAGTTATTTACATGGTATATAAAAGACAAAAGGCAAAAGGAAAATAATAGTAATATTAAAATTCTTTCCACATAATAATTAATATATAAAAAAATGAGGAGAGAATATTATGATATTGTTTTCAAAAATGCAAGGTACAGGCAATGATTTTGTTGTAATTAGTTGTCTAAGCCAATATTTTAATTATAATTTGGCTACACTTAGTAAATACTTGTGTAATAGAAATTATGGAATAGGTGCAGATGGTGTAATTTATATATTTAGAAGTAATATTGCAGATTTTAAAATGCGAATATTTAATAGTGATGGTAGTGAAGCAGAAATGTGTGGTAATGGTATTCGTTGTTTAGGAAAATATTTATTTGAAAAAGATATTACAACAAAAACAGAATTTAGAATTGAAACTTTGGCAGGTGTTAAGGAAATTTCTTTAATTGTAGAAAATAAAATGGTAATAGCTGTAAAGGTAAATATGGGAATACCATTTTTTGAACCTCAGAGAATACCAGCGTATTTACCTAAAGAAGAGTATGTAAAAAAATATCATTCTGTTATTATTGATATTGATGAGGAAAAATATGAATTTGATTTAATTTCTATCGGAAATCCACATGCAGTATGTTTTGTAGAAGATGTAAGTAAAATTAATGTGTGCAAAATTGGAAAAATAGTTGAAAGCTACAAGTATTTTCCAAATAAAATAAATGTAGAATTTGTTCAAATTATTGATAAGAACAATATAAAAATAAAAGTATGGGAAAGGGGTGTAGGAAATACTATTTCTTGTGGTACAGGTGCTTGTGCTTCTGCAATATGTGCTATGAAACGTTCTTTTGTAGATGCAAATGTTAATGTTGAGCTAGATGGTGGAAAATTACATATACAATATGAAAATAACGAAAATGGAATTCTAATGATAGGAGGAGCAGAATTAGTTTTTGAAGGTAGAATAGATATTTGATTATATAGAAAAGATAAGGTGTTAAACACTTTATCTTTATTTTTAGCTAATTTCGAGGCATTGAGAAAAAAATTCATCACCTGCTTTTGTAGATAAATGCAAGTTCTTATTTTTTTGAATAATTTTTGAAACTTGCCATAAACCTAAACCAGAATTTTTTTCTTTAGTAGTGTAATTTTTGTCAAAAATTTTCTTTATTGATATTCCTTTATTTAAATAAGTATTTTCAATTATTATTAATTGCTTATTATTTGAAGTTTGAAAAGATAAGTTAATTATTTTTTGATTGCATTCTTTTGAAGCTTCAATTGCATTATCTAAAAGAATTCCTAAGATTCTAGTTAATGTATAAGTATCTATTCTTAAACAATTTAAATCTAATAGAATGTTTAATGACATTTTTATATTATTATTTTCTGCTAAGTTATATTTATCTGAAATTATACTATAAATTGCAGAATTAGCTATTAATTTTGAGTGAAATCTATACAAATTGTTAATTTTAAAGCATTCTGGTATGAGATGATTATAATATTGCTTTAAATCGTAAATGTTATTTGTTTGAATATATCCACCTATTGCTTGCATGATATTATTAAAATCATGTCTAAAAGTGCGAGTACTATCACATATATAATTTAGATTTTCAATTTCGTTTTTCTGTTGTTGTATCATTTTTTTACAATTTAATAAATTAATTTTTTGTAAAATAATATTTAAAATTATTAAAATAATTAATGTTGCAAATATAGAATTGAATTTTTGTAGTAATAAGGCTGAAGTAAAAATTAATAAAAAGTTAAATATTAAAATTTTATTTTCTTTCATTTTTGATCTCCTTAAAATATAAATACAATTAAAATGCAATTAAAAATGATTGCTAATAATACTATAAATAAAAAATCAATTTTTGTCAAAAAAAATCGTTTTACATTTTTCGACAAATCTCTATATTTCCTTGATATTATTATAAAAAATATTTGCAATAAAAAAATCGAAAAGTCAAAATATAATGACTTTCCGATGTTAAAAATCATAATTTTATTTTTGTTTTAAATCTGGATTCCAGTTAATTATTTTTTCAGAAATGTTTTCATCTTCATTAAATTCTTCAACATATCCACTAAGAGATTTTGCTTTTTCTTTTAATGTTTCAACATTTCCATTTACAAAGATTTTAGCTTTTCCTTTACCATTTTTAGCTTCTTGAACTAAGTTTGAAACAGGAGAGTTGCCATCAAATGCAACAACTACAGAATTTCTACGTTCAAAAATTTCATAGTTAAAACTTTTATATATTCCTATTTCTTCAGGTTCAACAGATACTCTAATTCCATCAACATTACTATTTAATAAGGTATCTTTAGTTTCGCTATTAACTCTTTTTGGTACAATTGCATTAATTTCAAATTTTTTATGTAATTCATTTGAAATGTCTACAATTGCTTTTTCGTAACCTTGCATTTTATGACCAATAACAAAATATGCTTTGTTGTTATCTATGTTTTGAATTAAATCCTTTAAGATTTTCTTTCCGTTTTCATCTACAACTGTTTCTCTACCGTTTGTATTGAAGCTTCCACCAGCTATAATAATAGGTACTTTATTTGTAGGTAATTCTTTAATTTTTGGTTTCAAGTTTTCACTAGAATCAATTTTATTATCAGTTTTTTGTGTATTAGTAAATTTAACAGTTTGAAACATTTCATATTCTTCATTTATTAAAGCTTCTGACATTGTTCTACCATTTAAAAATTCTTCAAAAGATTTTACTTTTTTCTTAAAGTTGATTTCATTTTCTTCTAAGATTTTGTTTTCTACTTGTTTCATTTTTTGAAAATCTTCTTCACTTAAGTTTAATAAGTTTTGAAGTGCCATTTGTTCTTCAATGGTATCAGTTCCATACATTCCAAAACCATCAGTACCTTGAACACAATCTATACCATGAGAAAGATAAGATTTTATAGGATGATTTTCAAGTCTTGTTAAGTTATTTAATCTAACATTTGAAGATAATTGGAACTCTAAGATTGCATTTATTTTTTTAATTTTTTTCATAATTCTTTCATCAGATTCTTTACTAGCACCTATACCATATAAGCCGTGACCAATTCTGCATCTAGGAATTATTTTGCTTTTGCCAATTGCATTTTCTATTATTGTAACAGCTTTTTCAACATTTTCAGAAAAAGCATCTGTTTCTCCAGCATGTAATCTGATTGTAAAGCCATTATTTTCTTTTATAGCGAATTTTACTAAATCAGTTATTATATCTTCAATGTCTGATATGTCTGTAACTTCTTCACCAATTACATCGCAACCAACTACATAAGGGCTTTTTGACATAATTTTTAAAATTTCTTTAGTTTCTTCTTGTTCTTTTGGAGAAATCCAAATTCTTCTAATAGCTCCTAAAAATCTTAAATCTACACCAGTTTCTTCTTTAATTTTTGGTAATATTTCATGAAGTTGCATTAAATAATTTACGGCATGCATTCCTTTTTTACAAACATCAGTTGATGCAATTTCTGCATATACAATTCCTTGTTTTTGATATTCTCTAGCAACCCATAAAAGCTTATCTTGTAAAATTGTATTTTTTGAGTATGTACTTTCTGGAAGAGAATCTTCATACATTTTTGTTAAATAATTTTTTATATCTAAATCTGGAATATTAAGAATTTTTTCTGGAGTTATATCTGTTAATATTTTAGATTTTTCTCCTTTTGCAAAAATATATCTAAATGTGTACAATTTCTCTAAATTTGTGAATACTGCTTGCCCGTCTTTTACAAGAGATAGACGATTTCTGATTTTTTTGATATTATCCTCTGCATTTTCAATATTATTTAAAATTAAATCTGCAAAATTCAAATATGTTTCATCTTTAATTTTTCTATCTAAAGTTTTGGTATCAAGTGGAGAATCAAAATATTTTAATTCGATTTCTTTTCTGTAATTTTCAACTAGCATTTCTTGACTTGATGATAATGTTAAATTAAGTTTTCTAATGAAATATAAAGGAAATCTAATTTGATGTTTAATACCAAGAGCAATTAATGCATCAGAAGGTAAATTTGCATATAGGTGAGTATGTAAATCAGTTCTGAATTTTGATTTCTTTAAAATATAACTATTTATTAGAGTGTGATCTATACTTAAAGAATAGTCTTTAGTTTGAGACATTAAAGTTTTTACAATGGCTGGTATCTTTACGTTTTGCTCAATTTTTCCATCTCCATAAATAGTTGCAATATGTTTGTTATTTAGATTAAAAACAAAAAGAGTTTCATTATTTGCATTTAATGAAGCTGGTATTGTTCCTATTATTATTTTCATATTATTTTGATTTTTAGTGATTTGAACATTGCAGATTTTAGCAAGGTTAGAAATTAAATTTCCTGTACCGTGATTTGGAGTTTCAATAATGTAAGTTAATTCATCTTCATTAGATTTAAAAAGATTGACGATAATATCTTTTTCTTTGTCTAAATAAAATTTTCCAAAATAAACTAAATTTTCCATAATATTCCTTTCATAAAAATTTTTATATACTTTCAATATTATATCATATATTACGGAATATTACAATAGTTTTTTGAACAGTTTTTGAAACTATGTATTTTTAAGTTTGATAAAAATACAAAATTATATCTATGAAAGTTATGAAAAAAGTACAGCTTAAAAAAGCTGTATCCAAAAATATTTTTGTAAAATCTCAAATGAGTAAGGTATAACGTGTTGCAAATATCAAAAACGGTATGTTATCAATGTTTCAAATCTCAAATGAGTAAGGTATAACAAAATTAAAATGCAAAAGAAGGCAAGAAAACTTGAAGCAAAGTTTCAAATCTCTAATGAGTAAGGTATAACATGGCTATCATCATTATATTGGCTTTAAGAGGACCGTTTCAAATCTCTAATGAGTAAGGTATAACAGTAAGTGCAACAACAGTTTCTGAAAAAGTTGAGGGGTTTCAAATCTCAAATGAGTAAGGTATAACAAGGAAAGCACATGGGTTTTTCAAACAGACAAAGGGTTTCAAATCTCTAATGAGTAAAGTATAACTACTGTATTTTCAATATACTTATACCATACTAAAAAATATAAGTCAAGTATTTATGGGAAAAAACAGAATTTTAAAATTTTACAGACTGTGCGTTGCTGGGATAATGAATAAAACATATATTTTTCGTAACTTAGTATACTTCAAAAAACACCGAAACTTAAATTTAATTTTTAATTGACAAATACTATTAAAATTTATATTATATTTATATGAAATTAATGAAAGAAAGGTTTTGTGTAATGGAAGAAAATGAAAAAGAAAGTAAATATCCAGCAGAATTAACTGATGAAAGATTAGAATACATATATATAGGTTTATTACTTAATAATCCAAAGGCAATTTCAATGTATTATTTTTTGTATGATGATTGTCATTTTACAAATGAAGATTTATTAGATATTTATAAATCTATATTATTTCAAGAAGCAGAAAAATATGCTCCAGCAGTTGCAAAGGAAAAATATAATATTCCTAGAGAAAAAAGTAATACTTTTGCAATGAAAGAAAGCATTAAAATGGAAATAGGTCAAAAAAATTATAATATAGAATTTATTTATACTGAACTAAAAAAATTATTTATTTTAAAGAAAAGTTATATAGTTGCACCAACACAAAAAATTAGAGATAAAATTTTAGAAATTCAACATTACAAATTATATTCTGATATGTCAGTTGAGGAAGTTCAAAATGCTTTAGAACAAATTGGTGTTACAAGTGGGCTTAGTCAGGTTATTTTAAATGAGGATGCTACAAGTTATTTATTAAGTGGTGATAATAATTTAAGTAATGGTGTACCACTTCCTTTTCCAATATTGTCAGGGGTATTTAAAGGCTTGAGAAAAGGAGAAACAATGGCTTATGCTATGCCTTCAAACTCTGGTAAAAGTAGGCTTACAGTAGAATTAGCTGCTTATTTAGCATTTATTCAAAAAAGAAAAGTTTTGATTATTTCAAATGAGATGTCAGAAGAAAAAATGAGACTTTGCTTAATTACAACAGTTCTTAATAATAAAGAAATTCAAAAATTACACAAACAGGAAATTATAAAAAATGAATCAGAATTATTAGCATTACAATTTAAAGCTGATAATCCAGATAAAGTTAAAGTTGATGAAAATGGGTTTGTTATAAAATTAGAAAATGAATCTGATGAAGATTATTTTGATAGATTATATGAGTGCTCTTCTGAATTTAAAAAAACAATTGCTGTTACAGATTGGCTTAGTGAACAAGTAGAAAATTCTATTTATTTTATACATGTAACAGAGCATAAAAATGATCAATTACGAAAAATAATTTTAAATTATTATTATAAAGAAGAAGTAGAATATATTTTTTATGACACATTAAAAACTGATATAGAACATATTGGAAATGGTGATGAAGTTAAAAAAACAGCAACAGTTCTTTCAAATATTGCACAAAAGTTTAATGTATTTATAGGTTCATCTTTACAGTTATTAGAGAGTAATACTCTTCCAGTTAATCTAAATATAAATGATATGTCTGCTAGTAGAACAGTAAAGGAAGTTTTAGATACATTATGTTTGATGAAGCAAATAAGTTATCAAAGCTTGTCAAAATATGAATATTCTTCAACAGATACATTTGATAAGTGCTTTGATATAGAATCTCCAAAAGATGTTGATGTTAGATATTATGCTTGTGTTGTTGATAAAAATAGAGCAGGTGCTAAACCAACTGTATTACTAAAATTGAATCTTGCTTATAATAGTTGGGAAGAACTTGGATACTTAAGATTAAAACAAATGGAAGAAATAGAAGAATAATTTTTTAAGTATTGGAGTAATAGATGTATAATAATTGGGAAGAATTACAAAATTGGGTTAAAGATTGTGAAAAATGTAAATTATGTAAAACACGTACAAATATTGTATTTGGTGTAGGAAATAAAAATGCAAAAATAATGTTTATTGGAGAGGGTCCTGGTGCAGATGAAGATGCTCAAGGTGAGCCATTTGTTGGAAAAGCAGGACAGCTTATGAATAAAGCATTTGAATATTTGGGAATAAATAGAGATGAGGTCTATATTGCAAATATTGTAAAATGTAGACCACCAGGAAATAGAAATCCAGAAGATGATGAAGCAGAAGCATGTTTAGATTATCTACGAAATCAAGTTATGTTGGTAAAGCCTAAAATAATAGTATTATTAGGTAGTGTAGCACTTCAAAATATTTTAGGAAAAGAATATAAAATAACGGCTTCGAGAGGTAAGTGGTTTATAAAAAAAGATATAAAATATATACCAACATGGCATCCAGCTGCATTGTTAAGAGATGAAAATAAAAAGTTAGATTTTATTAGAGATTTAATGGTGATGTTAGAAGAGAGTAGGAGAATTGGTAATTAAAAATAAATAACAAAAAAATTACTTTTGCATATATTATAAAAGGTTTGTAAAAAGCCAAATATATTTATGCAAGGAGTAAACTATGGCAAAGATTTTAGTGTATAATAGCGATATAAACAGAATGCAAGTATTTTATAGAGAGTTGAATGAGGCAATGCCCTACAATTCTAATAGAACATTGACAGTTGGAGAGTTTAGAGGTTCAAGTACTTCAAATATTTTGTGGACTGATTTAAGATGTATGGAAGCATGGAATAGTTTTAGATATTTATATGGCAAAGGAATTTATGTAGGTTTTGCTTTTAAACGTCCATGGGAAGGTGGTCATGGAATATTATCTCAACACTATGCAGGTGTAGCGTTTGATGTAGGACAAAATTTAACAAATGTAGAAAGAAATAATATGAGAAATTTAGCTAAACAATCTGGAATATGGAATTATGTAGAACCAGCTGAAGATACTCCAAGATGGGTACATTTTGATGAAAGGCAAGTACCTAGTGGATATCCAATAATTAGAAATGGCAGTAGAGGTGTTTATGTTTGTATTGCACAAGATTGTTTAATTAATTTAGGGTATAATACTGGTGGTTTAGATGGTGTATTTGGTGGTAATACTTATAATTCAGTAATAGAATACCAAAGAACAAGAAGCTTATCAGTTGATGGTATTATTGGACCAAACACATGGAGAACATTAATGAATGAAGTTGTAGGTATGGGACCAACTTCTACAACTGTAAATTAAAAATAGTGAAACATAAATTTTATAAAAAACAAATATTTTTTTAAATTTTACTTGAATAAAAAAGTATATAAGTATATAATATAAAAAGCATATAGTAGGGAGAAAGAAATGTTGAAAAGCATACAAGTAAAAATTGTTATGATTTTTGCAATTCTTGGCATTATAGTAATAACGGCTTTAGGATTATTTTGTTTATATCGTGTTGAAAATATTACACAAATTATAAATATAAGTAATTCAGAAGCAAGCTTATTAAAACAGGAATCTAAGCAAATTGAAACAGCTATATATGCTTCTTTAAGTATTTTTGTAATATTTGCTATCATATTAAGTTTTTTTGTCGCGAGAGTGGTATTATCTCCAATTTCAAAATTGGTTAAAAGTGCTGAGATGATTTCACATACAAAAAAATATTTAAGTGATGGAAAAAATAAAACTGAATTTGATGATTTAGCAAACGCATTTGGAGTAATGAATCATGAATTACAGGAAAATCTTAATGAAGCAACAAGGCAGAAAAAACAAATTGAAACTATATTATTACACATGACAGATGGAATCATAGCATTTAATATTGAAGGAAAAATAATTCATATAAATCATGCTGCAAAAACATTTTTAAATATTAATGAAAATCAAAATTTTGAAGAAATTTTCAATAAATATGATGTTGATATTAATATGGAAAAAATTATTTATTTAGAAAATTGGACTTCTTCTGAAAGAAAAATTAATGTTAATGATAGAGCAATTAATTTGTTTTTTGCTTCTTTTAAAAATGAAAATGATAGGCCAGGTGGAGTTATAGTTGTTATTCAAGATATAACAGAGCATGTAAAATTGGATCTTATGAGAAAAGAATTTGTTGCAGATGTTTCTCATGAGTTAAAAACTCCTATAACTTCTATAATGGGTTATTCAGATACTTTACTTCAAAGTGAAGTACCAGAAGAAATGCAGAAAGAATTCTTAAGTAGAATTTCCATAGAAGCTAATAGAATGGCAGAATTAGTTAGTGATTTATTAACTTTATCAAGGTATGATACTGATAAAATGCAAATTAACAAAGAAGAATTTGATTTAGGTGAATTAGTAAAATCTACTTTTGATAGATTAAAATTAGAAATAGAAAAGAAAAATCAAGATGCAGAATGTTTAATTACATCAGATGTACCTTTTGTATATGCTGATAAAAAGGGAATTGAAAGAGTTATTTTGAACATTTTATCTAATGCTATAAAGTATACGCCAGAAAAAGGTGTTATTAAAGTATATGTTGGATTTGTTTATAATGATGCTTACATAAAAATAATTGATACAGGTATAGGAATTCCAAAAGAAGATTTAGATAAAGTATTTGAAAGATTTTATAGAGTAGACAAGTCTAGAACTCGTGAAATGGGAGGAACTGGACTTCGGTTTACCAATAGCAAAAGAAATTTTAATGCAAAATGATGGTAGAATTGATATAAAAAGTGAATTTGGTAAAGGTACAGAAGTGGTAATTAGAATACCAACGAAACAGGCTTTAGATAAAAGTTTGAAAAATACAACAGAAAAAAATAAAAGAGAGGAAGAAGAAAAATGAAAAATTTTAAAAAAATCGTGACAGTTTCATCATGCTTAATGATAGTTGCAAAGAGTGTTTATGCAACTACAGAAAGTTCAACGGCAGAAGGAAATTACACAAAATATATTTTTATGGGTGTAGCTGCACTGGTTATCGTTTTGCTTTTATTTTTAGGGTACAAAATGGATTCAAAAGGTGAAAATGATAAAGTTTATAAAATAAAAAAACAAGAAAAGAAATCACCTAAGAAAGAAGAAGAATACGAACAAGATAATGAAAGTTATGAGGAAGATCCATCTATTTCAGTAGATGATGATTTTGATGAAATTACAGAATATGAAGATGAAGAAGAAGAATCTTTATTTTCTAGTTCAAATGATGATAATTTAGAATTAAGCCATGAAGGAATGAGTTCAGTTGATAATACTCCTCCTAGTACTCCTATTGAGGAGCCAGAAGAAACATCATTTGATGAAGAAGAAATGGGAGAAGAATTTGATACAAGTATAATTGATAGTATTGAAGATGATGATTCATTAGGTTATACAGAAAATGTTGATCCTATTGAAACACCAACACCTTCAGCAACAACAACTTCTAGTATACCTGAAACACCAAACATTGCAGATTTATCTGAGATAAATGAATCTGATTCAATTGATATGGATGGAACAATGGTTTTTGATAACTCTAAATTATTAGATAATGTTTTAGAAGAAGAAAATAATGATGATGTAGAAGAAATTGATATTGGTTCTGACACATCAGATCCATTAATAGATTCACTTAAAAATTTCAAAGAACCTGAAAGTACATTTGGAGGTTTCTCAGTATCTGATGAACCTAAAGATGAATTAGATATTTCTGAAGGATTTGAAAAACCAAAAAAATATACTAAACCAAAGAATGAAGAAAGTGAAATATCAGAAACTTTTAATGATATACCAGCAGATGAAGGATTTTTAGCACAAATGGAAAGAAATCTTCAAAAAAATAAAGAAGAAAGGGAATCAAAAAAGAATACAAAAAAAGCTACTACAACAAGAAAGAAAAAAGAAGAATAGATGACGAATCGGAAAGCCTAAATATTTTGAAATATTTTATTATTTCTTCTTGGCTTTCCGTATATTGTTATTTGTAAATGTTTTTTATAGGCTATGAGCTTAAATTAGAAAGGACAAGAGGGATTAAGTGCGTATGAGTGAAAAAACTAAAAATATATTAGAATGGATTGCTTGCATTGCTATTGCAGTAGTACTAACATTATTATTTAGATATTTTATTGCTACTCCAACAGTAGTTCAACAGGTTTCAATGTATCCAACTTTAAAAGAAAATCAAAGATTAATTGTTACTAGAACTTTTAGAATAACTAAAAACATGCCAAAGAGAGGAGACATTGTTACATTTGAAGCTCCTTTAAATTCATCTTCTATAACAGTTGATAATTCAAATCCAGTTGCTACATATTTAGATGAAGATAGAGGACTTTTTTCAGGATTTTTATATAATGTAATAGAAATTACAAAAAAAAGTTTTATAAAAAGAGTTATAGCTGAGCCAGGTGAGCATGTTGAAATAAAAGATGGAAAAGTTTTCATAAATGGTAAAGAATTAAAAGAGGATTATTTAAAACCAGATGTAGTTACAATATCAGAATCTTGTAATGATTTTATAGTACCAGAAGGATATTTATTCTGCATGGGAGACAATAGAATGAAAAGTGATGATTGTAGAAAATTTGGTTGTATACCTTTTGAAAAAATAGAAGGAAAAGTAATTTGTAGATTTTGGCCATTAAATACTTTTGGTTCAGTTAAATAAATAATATAGCATGTGAGGATAATAAGTTGAGGTTTAAAAGTGTAATTGGAAACTTAGAAGTTAAAAATTACTTAATAAAAAATATAGAAACAAATAATATTTTACATAGTTATTTATTTTTAGGAAATGAAGGAATAGGAAAATTATTAATAGCAAAAGAGTTTGCTAAATATATTCTTTGTTTAGAAAATAAAGAAGAATGTAATTGTAAATCTTGTATATGTTACGATGGAAATAATCATCCAGATTATAAGCTAATTAATGAAGCGGGAGAAAGCATAGGAATAGCTCAAATTAGGGAACTTTCTCAAAAGGTTATAGAAAAACCAATCGTTTCAAAAAGAAAAGTATATATTATTAATGATTGTGAAAAAATGACACAAGATGCACAGAATTGTTTACTAAAGACATTGGAAGAACCACCTGAATTTGTAACTATAATTTTGGTGTCTTCAAATGAAAATTTACTTTTAAATACTATAAAATCAAGATGTATGAAAGTAAAATTTAAAAATATTGATGATAAAGAATTATACGATTATGCAATAAACGTAATAGGGTATGATGAAATATCAGATAATTTACTTAAAACATTTGATGGAAGTATAGGAAAAGCAATAAATCTTAAGGAAAACAAGGAAAAATATGCAGAAGTAGATATACTTATTCAAAACATAAAATCTGGAGATATTATTTCTATTTTTTTAACTTCTAAATTTATGTATGATAAAGAAAAAATATTTGAAATATTAGATTATTTAATTGTATGTTTATATTCCAAATCAATAGAGGACAAAAGATATTTGAATTGTATAAAATTTGTAAATGAGTGTATAAATAAATTAAAGGCAAATGGAAATTTAGATATGAATATAGATTCATTACTGTTTAATATGTGGGAGGAATTAAATGAAGAAGGTAATAGGAGTTAGGTTTAAAAAGAATGGAAAAATATATTATTTTAATCCTGGAGAGTTGGAACTAGAAAAAGGAATGAATGTAATAGTTGATACAGCTATGGGAGAAGAATATGGAGAAGTTGCAATTCCTACTAGAGAAGTAGAAGATGAGAAAGTTAATGAACCACTAAAAGATGTTATAAGAATAGTAACTGATACAGATAGAGCTATGTATTTGGAAAATAAAGCTAAAGAACCAGAAGCTAAAAAGGTATTTTTAGAAAAAGTACAAAAACATGGTTTGCAAATGAAATTTGTAGATGTAGATTTTAAATTTGATGGAAGTAAAGTTATATTTTATTTTACTGCTGATGGAAGAATAGATTTTAGAGAGCTTGTTAAAGATTTAGCTGCTATTTTTAGAACAAGAATTGAACTTCGTCAAATTGGAGTTAGAGATGAAGTTCGAAGATTAGGTGGATGTGGAGTTTGTGGTAGAGGATTATGTTGTGTTACATTTTTAGGAAATTTTGAAACTGTTTCTATAAAAATGGCTAAGGAACAAAATATATCTCTTAATCCATCAAAAATTTCAGGTTGTTGTGGACGTTTAATGTGTTGTTTAAAATATGAAGAATGTGTATATGCAGAAAAATTGAAAAGGCTTCCAAAGGTTGGAGCTATTGTAAAAACTGAAGATGGAACAGGTGAAGTTGTTTCAGTAGAAACTTTAAAAGAGAAAATAAGAGTAAAATTTAAAGATAATGAAGATGTTTTTTATAAAAAATATGAAGCTAAAGATGTTACAGTTATAAAAGATGCTGAATCTGATGATGATATTAATGCAGGAGATGTAGAAAGTGAAGCAGATTTGAAAGAATTGCAAGAACTAGAGAAATTAGAAAAAAATGATGTAAACAGTTCAGAGCAAATTTAATAGTTAAAATAATATAATAAAAATCTGAGGTGTAAAATGACTTTATTAATAAAAAATGCTAGATTACTTGATATGATAGGTGATGAGCCTAATGTAAAAGATAGAGATATTTTAATTAGAGATAATAAAATAGCTGAAATAAAAGAAAATATAAATGAAACTGAAGAAATAGGTAAAATTATAGATGCTAAAAAAATGATTGTTATGCCAGGTTTAGTTAATACACATACACATCTTGCTATGAGTGTTTTTAGAGGATACAAAGATGATAGAAGCTTGATGGATTGGTTGAATAATGCTATTTTTCCAGTTGAAGATAAATTTGAAAAGCAAGATTTTTATTGGAACTCATATTTATCTTGTTTAGAAATGATAAGAAGCGGAACTACAACTTGTAATGATATGTATTTTGGAATGGAAGAAATTGTACCTGCAATAGAAGAATCAGGAATAAGAGCTATTGTGTCATGGTGTATTACAGATGATTCAGTTAGAGATAAACCAGAGCAAACAAAAAAATATGCAAAGCTTTTTAATAATAAAGAAAGTAGAATAAGAGTATATACTTCGGCTCATGCACCTTATACTTGTAAACCAGAAACTGTAAAGCTAGTTGTAGATTTAGCAAAAGATTTGAATACAGGAATACATTTACATTTAAGTGAAACAGTTGATGAAACTAATATTATAAAAACTAAATATAGTAAAACATCAACTGAATATTTTAAAGATTTTAATGTTTTTGATGTTCCTGTTGTATTAGCACATGGAATATACTTAAGTGATAGTGATATTGAAATTTTAAAAAATGTTAAAGGTGGTATATCTCATAATCCAATAAGTAATTGCAAATTGGCTTCTGGTATTTGTGATGTTACAAAATTAAGAAAAAATGGAATTAAAGTTGGTTTAGGAACTGATGGAACTGGAAGCACAACAACTTTAGATTTATTTGAAGAAATGAAGCTTACAGCATATCTTCAAAAAATAAAATATATGAATTCAGAAATTATAAAAGCTTGGGATATTTTAAAAATGGCTACAATTGAAGGAGCAGAAGTTTTAGGTTTGCAAGATGAAATAGGAACTTTGGAAGTTGGAAAAAAAGCAGATATAATAATAGTTGATACAGGAGATTTAATTCCCGAAAATGATGTTGCAACAAATTTAGTATATGCTGTAAATGGAAATAATGTTGTAACTACTATAATTGATGGAAAAGTAATTATGGAAAATAGAAAATTATTAAACAGTTCTTTTGAAAAAGTAAAAGAAGAAGTTATAAAAAATGCAAAAAGGGTGCTTTAAATAAAAAGCTAAGTTTTGGTGTTTTTTTAACTATTAAGTTACAAGAAATATACATTTCAATAAGTTTTAATATATTTTTTAAGTTATTCTCCCCATTTAAGAAAATGTAATTTGCTAACGCTCATAACATTTTCTAAAACGGTCCCCACAAACCATAACTAAAAAAATATATTAAAACTTTTTTGCTATTGCTATATTGAAAATATAAAAAATATATGTTTTATGAAGTTATTTCGTGGGGACCGGCTAGCTACAGTCTGTTAAATTTTATGTTCTACAGAATTTTAAAATTTTACAGACTGTGCGTATGTTGGGAGAACGAATAAAACATATATTTTTTTTACTTTCAAATAGTTAAAAAAAACACCAAAACTTAGATAAAATTTGTATTGACTTTTTTTCATAAAATAGCTATAATTTGTATAGATTTTATTGGAGGGAGAGTGAATAAAATGGCATATAAAATCAACCCAGAAAAATGTATAAGTTGTGGAGCTTGTAGTGGAGCATGCCCAGTTACTTGTATAGAACAAGGAGAAAAGTGCTTTGTAATAGATAAAGAACGTTGCATTGAGTGTGGAACTTGTGCGAGCGTTTGTCCAGTAGAGGCACCTGAAACTAATAATTAAAAAGTAAAAAGCAAGAATTTTAAAGTTAACTTAAATTATTAAATAAAAAGTTCAATAATTTGAAACTTTAAAATTCTTATTTTTTATCTTTAAAATATGAAGGGAATGTGATTTTGTATGAATAGTAGAGAGTGTTTAGTAGAATTAGATGAAGTATTGAATTATTTAGATGAAGAAGAATTTCAAAAATTACCTTCTCAATTAATTGAATCTATAAAAGAAAATAAAGATAAACAATATAGTTGGAAATATGATGAAAGTAAAAATTTAGATGAGCAAAATTTGGATAGAAAAACAATTGCAATGTTATCATATTTGAATATGAAGTATTTTTGTAATGAAGAACAAAGAAAGCTATTAGAAGAAATTCATAAATTTAATGAAGTACAAAAAGAGGAACAAAAGAGAATACAATATAATCCAGAAAATTTATTTAAAGATATTGATAATAGCAATTATGTAAAACCAGAAATGTCATTACAAAAAGTAGAAGAAACAAAATGGTATGAAAAAATATTTCTATTTATAAAAAATATTTTTAAGAGATAAAATATTTAATTAAGGAGAAAATTATGGCAGATAAAGAACTAAAGATAATAAAGAAAAAATATGGCGAAAAATTTATGCACTTTTGTAGAAAGAATTTTTCTACTATATTAAATGTAGATGGTTTATTATTAGAAGTGTTAAATGATAATTTTGCTAATAACGGAAGAGCATTGTATGATGATATAACAAAAAATTCTTTACAAGAGCAATTTAAAGGTTTTATATATAGTAAAGTTGATCTTCACAAAGGAAAAAAAACTGTAGAAGTAAAAAAAACACCATATCAATTAATGGAAGAAGCTGGTTACGATTTATATGAATGTAGAACAAATGATGATATACAAAAATTTAAAAAATATTATAGTAAAGATGAAGAAATATGTACTTTTAGAGATGAGAAGAGATTAGAAATATGTGAAGTATTTTTTGCAGTAAAAAAAGATGTAGATAAAATAAAAAGAGCTGAAAATCCAGAAAGAGATGATGAATATGGAACTTCAGTAATATCAATACAGTTTCCAAAACGTGGAATATGTGAACCATCAATAAAAAATAGATATAATCATACAGTTAAAAATCCAGATTCAACTTTGGATAATGATTTAGATAAGATAAATTTAGGTTTAGAGGAAAGTTTTAGACAACTATTAATTGAAAAAGGAATATATCTTTTTCAAAATCCATATAAAGGTGAAGAATTTAAAATACCACATTATATGATGGCGAATGATGGAAAATATTATAAATATAATATGGAAATAAATGGAGTATATTATTGTCCAGATAATATAATTATAAAAGATGGGGAACCACAAGTAATTGGAGAGCCAGAAAAAAATATATTAACAGATTATTTTGTAGTAGATTTAGAAAATAAAACTATTAAATTATATGATAACAAAATTGAAGATGATGTTTTAAATGATTTTAATAATATAAAAGAAATAAAAGTAACAACAAGAGCGGAGAATGAAGAAAAAATAAAAACTTTAACAATTTATACTGAAGAGCAAGAAGATCCAATAATAATAGAATTAAATAAATATAATCAAATAATAAAATATGAAAATAAAAATTTGAATGAGGTAAAAGATAATTTCTTTACATATAATGATACTATAAGAGAAATTAATATACCAAATGTTGAGAAAATTGGAAATAATTTTTTAAATAAAAATAAGAATTTAAAAACTTTTGAAGCACTAAAATTGAAAGAAGTAGGAGATGGTTTCTTATTTTCAAATGTAGTTTTGAGTGAACTTAATATTCCAAATGTAGAAAGAACTGGAAACGACTTTTTAACTTATAATAATGGTTTGGAAGTTTTAGAGCTTGGAAAATTACTAGAAACTGGAGATGAATTTATGTCATCAAATCAAATCTTAAAAAGGTTTGAAGCACCTAAGTTGAAGAAAGCAGGTGATAATTTTTTAAGAGTTAATACAGAGTTAGAAACTTTAGAATTGCCAGAAATGGTAAAAGTTAGAAATAATTGTTTAAGTTCAAATACAAAGTTAAAAGAATTTAAAGCTGAAAAATTAGAAGAAGTTGGAAATCAGTTTTTTGTTTCGAATGAAAATTTAAGAACTTTAGAATTACCAAATTTAAAAAAGACAGGAGATTTCTTTCTAAGGTCAAATAAAGTATTACAACAATTTACTGCTCTTAAGTTAGAAGATGTTGGTGAAGAATTTTTGATGAGCAATAATGCTTTGGAAAATCTTGAATTGTCAAGTTTAAGAAGTACAGGAAAGAATTTTTTAGCATTGAATGAAACTTTAAAATCTTTTGATGCTCCTAATTTAGAATTGACTTCAGAATTAAAAAAGAGAGGTTTTTTAAAAACTAAATTTAGTAAAAATCCAGAAGATGTGGATATTGAAAATATTTCTTCTAATGAAATTAATCAGGAAGAGAAGGAAGATACAGATTTAGAAAAGGTAGGAGCTATTCAAAAGTTTAAAAATACAATAAAGAGTGGTTTTAAGAAAATAACAACAAAAATTATATCTATTTTTGACAAAAAAAGTAATTTGACTACAACAGAGGTAAATAATGCAGGGCATGAATTAGAGAACTTAAGTAGAAATCAAAATAAAGAGGATAAAGAAAGGAAATAAATTTATAGTGGAAGCTAAAAGTAATGTTAAAATTTTTAAAATCGAAGAAAAGGATGAATATTTATATAGATTAAGAAGTGATAAAGGAGAAATTGTAACATTAGGGTTAAATTTTTTAGATATTGATGTTGAGCCAAAAGAAAAAGATTATATATATATAAATGCTGAATTAGTGAATCCAAAATATGAGGGATATAGCACATTTTATACATTTGGAGATATGAAAAGTATAGAAGGAAGAGATAATTTAGAATTAGATGATGTAGATGTTATAAAATTAATAATAAGTGGGAAAGAAATATATTTAAAAAGATTATATGGTTAATATCTATAAATAAATTTTTTAAAGAAAGGAGTGTTAAATTATGAAGAAGATAATACAAAAAATCCTGTTTGTATTGTTTATATTCTTAATTTTCTTACTGGTGAGTAAAAATACTTCAGATGCTGCGACGGGAGATTATTACATAACCGTAAATTATGGAGCAAATGTAGTTACAGTATATACAAAAGATGCTAGTGGAAATTTTACAGTTCCATATAAATCAATGATATGTTCTGCTGGTGTTGCAACTCCAAGAAGTGGTACATACAAATTAAATTTTAAATATCGTTGGCTTAATTTAGTTGGTGGAGTATATGGTCAATATTGTACTAGAATTACAGGAAGTATATTGTTTCACTCAGTTCCATATACACAAAAGTGGAATCCAGCTTCTTTAGAATATTGGGAATATGATAAACTAGGTAGTTTTGCTTCAGCAGGTTGTATTAGATTAACAGTAGAAGATGCTAAATGGATATATGAAAATTGTGCAAGTGGTACACAAGTAACATTTTTTTCTAGTTCAGATGTAGGTCCTTTAGGAAAACCATCTGCACCAAAAATTTCTAATTATAGTTATAGAAATTGGGATCCAACAGATACAGATGCAAATAATCCATGGATTAAATTATTCCAATTAGCTTTTAATTCTCAGTATTATGCAGATAATAATCCAGATTTAAAGATTGCTTTTGGTTATAATGAAAATGAACTTAGAAGTCATTGGTTGAATTTTGGAATTAATGAAGGAAGAATTGCTACTCCAATATTTGATGCAAAATTCTATTTGAATAATTATTCAGATTTAAAGTCTGCATTTAATAATAATTATAGTTTAGCACTAATACATTATGTGGAACATGGAGTTAATGAGGGAAGAACGGCTAGTAAAAACATTGATGTTACTTTTTACAAATATATGAATACAGATTTAAGTAAAATGTCAGATTTAGAAGCACTAAATCATTATATTAATTTTGGATTAAAAGAAAATAGAATTTCATGTATTCCAGAAAATTTAGAAAATATTATGTTTGATGCTAAATATTATTCTGAAAAGTATAATGATTTAAAATCAGCTTTTAAAGGTAACGAAAATTTATTAAAAAAACATTGGTATGAATTTGGAATAAAAGAAGGAAGAACAGCTTCAATAGTATTTAATTTAAAAGATTATTTAAAGTATAATACTGATTTACAAAATGCTTTTAAAAATAATTATGAAGAAGCATATAAACATTTTATAAGATTTGGAATTAATGAGGAGAGAAGAACATCAGATGTATTTAATGTGAAAGTTTATAAAAATAGAAATGATGATTTATTAAAAACATTTCAAAACAATTATGTGGAATATTTTCAACATTATATGATTTTTGGAAAAAATGAAAATAGAATATCAGTATAGAAAATTTGAGTTTTAGTATAATTCTGAAAAAATACTAAAACTCAAATATTTTTTTGCTTGATATAAAATTTGCATAGTGATATAATAATTTAGAATAAATTTAATAATTTGAAAGGTAAAAATACTTATGGCAAAAAAGAAGAAAAAGATAAAATTAAGTCCTGAAAAAATTGAAAAAGAAAAACAAAGCTCATATAAAAGAATATTTTGCTTAGGTTTAGTGATTACAGCAGGTTTTTTAGTTGTAATGGGAAAATTATCTTATGTAATTTTTGCTAAGGGTACTGAATATAAACAAGCTGCATATTCTCAACAAACTAAAAGTCAAATTATTAGTTCAAATAGAGGAACGATTTACGATAGAAATGGTGAAATACTTGCTACAAGTGTTCCTGTTGATACAGTTTCATTTAATCCAGGTGATATTGAATATGCAAGTGGAAAAACTGTAGAAAATGAATTAGTTGCGGAGGAATTTTCAAAACTATTTGGAATTACTAAAGAAGAGGCTTTAGCAAAATTAGAAAGTAAAAAATCTGTTGAAGTTATTGCTAGAAAAGTAGAAACATCAGTTGTAAATGAATTAAAGAATTGGATGAAGGAAAATAATATAACTTCAGGAATAAATATAGATGGAGATTTTAAAAGATATTATCCAAATGATAATTTAGCTTCAACTTTAATTGGTTTTTGTGGTACAGATAATACAGGTTTAGCAGGAATAGAAGAAAAGTGGAACTCTGTACTGGTTGGAACTCCAGGAAAAGTTACTGTAACATCAGATGTTAATGGAGATGCAATTTCTGATGATACAGAGGAATATGTAGCTGCTGAAAATGGTAGTAATTTATATTTAACAATAGATACACAAATTCAAGGTATTGCAGAAACATATCTAAAAAAGGCAATTGAAAAAAATCAAGCAAGTTATGGAGGAGTTATTTTAATGAATCCTCAAAATGGTGATATTTTAGCTATGGCAAATTATCCAGATTATAATTTGAATGATCCTCAAAACCCTTCTCCTACTGGCCTAGCTAGTACATGGGACACTTTAGATACTCAAACAAAAAGTGATGCAAAAAATGCTTTATGGAGTAATAAAAATGTATCAAATCTTTATGAACCAGGTTCAACATTTAAACTTTTAATGTCTGCTATTGCTTTGGAAGAAGGGATTACTGAAACAGATATACCAGGAGATTTTTATTGTAATCAATCAATTCAAGTATTAGATAGAGAAATGCATTGTTGGAGTAAAACAGCACATCATGAAAGAAGTTTAAGACAAGCACTAGAAAAATCATGTAATCCATCATTTATTCAATTAGGTCAAAGAATTGGTGTAGATAGAATGTATAAATATTTTGATGCTTTTGGACTTTTTGATAGAATAGGTACAAATATAGCTTATGTTCCAGCATCATCTTTTTATCAGAAGGATGCAGTTGGTTTAGTAGAACTTGCTACAATGTCTTATGGTCAAAGATTTGGAATTACACCACTTCAATTAATAACTGCAGTTTCAGCAATTGCAAATGGTGGAAAATTAATAGAACCTAGAATAGTTAAACAGGTTGAAAATACAGATACAGGAAGTATGACAACAGTTGAAACTACTGAAATAAGGAGAGTTATTTCAGAAGAAACTGCAAATCAAGTTAAAGATATGATGAAATCAGTTGTTGAAGAAGGAACTGGTGGATGGGCAGCAGTAGAAGGCTATGAAATAGGTGGAAAAAGTGGTACTTCAGAACCACCACAAGACCATCCAGAAGAAGGATATGTTTCTTCATTTATTGCAATTTCACCTATTGAAAATACACAAGTAGTTTGTTTGATAATGGTACATAATCCAAATACAAACATAGCATATCAGGGTGGACAAGTTTGTGGACCAGTTGCAGCAGAAATTTTATCAGAAGTATTACCATATTTGAATATTACAAGTACTAATTTAGCAACTCCTGATAGTACAAATACAGTACAAAATACAAATAGAGTTGTTGTTGATGTTAAAGGTATGACAGTAGCTTCTGCAAAAGAAAAACTAGTAGCAAGTGGATTTAATGTTGTTTCAAATACAGCAGATGAGAATTCTAGTTTAGTTACTGACCAAATGCCTAAATCAGGTGCATATTTGAATATGGGTTCAACAATATATTTATATACAAGTGAAAATGAAGTAAGAACTTCTATAAGTGTTCCTAATGTTGAAGGCTTAGAGATGAATCAAGCTATAAAAACTCTTCAAGATGCTAAGTTGAACGTAATTGTAGAAGGAACACGAGGAGTTGTTGTTTCACAAAGTATTGTTAATGAATCTGTTGAGGAAGGAACAATAATATCTTTAGTAGTTAAAGAACAGTTAACTGAGGCACAATAAAAATACATAAGAAATTAAATGAGGTGATAGAGTGGCAAATAACAGTTGCTTAATGCAATATTTTGAGTGGTATTTACCTAGTGATTCTACACTTTGGAATAAAGTTGCAAAAGATGGAGCTCATTTATCCAATTTGGGAATAAATTATGTTTGGCTTCCACCAGCATACAAAGGTGCAAGTGGAGTGTATGATGTTGGATATGGAGTATATGATTTATACGATTTAGGAGAGTTTAATCAAAAAGGCACTATTCCTACAAAGTATGGAACAAAAGATGAATACTTAAATGCAATAAGATGTTTAAAAGAAAATAATATAAAAGTATTAGCTGATGTTGTTTTAAATCACAAACTTGGAGCTGACGAATTAGAAGAAGTATTAGCAATACAAGATGATCCAGAAAACAGAAATGTTAGTCTTAGTTCAGCAATTGCAATAAAAGCATGGACAAAATATGTTTTTCCAGGAAGAGGAGATATATATTCAAGTTTTAAATGGGACTGGACTCATTTTCATGGAGTGGACTGGGATGAAAATACTAGAAGTTCTTCAGTGTATAAATTTTATGGAAAAAAATGGGATGAAGATGTTGATAAGGAAAAAGGCAATTTTGATTATTTAATGGGTGCTGATATTGATATGAACAATAATGATGTATCAAATGAGCTTATTAACTGGGGAAAATGGTATTATCAATTTACAGGTGTTGATGGATTTAGATTAGATGCTGTAAAGCATATTAGAGCAGACTTTTTTCCAGAATGGTTAGAAGAAATAAATAAATTAAGCCCACAAGAAATATTTACAGTTGGTGAATATTGGACAATTGATATTGATATAATGAAAAAATATTTAGAAAAAACAGAAAATAGAATAAATTTATTTGATGTACCACTTCATTATAATCTTTTTAAAGCATCTATTAGTAATGGAGATTTTAATTTAGCTGAAATTTTTGATGGAACTTTAGTTAAGGAATGTCCAGAAAGAGCGGTAACATTTGTAGATAATCATGACACAGAACCAGGTCAAGCTTTGGAATCATGGATTTTAGATTGGTTTAAACCTCATGCATATTCTTTGATTTTATTGAGAAAAGATGGTTTACCTTGTATATTTTATGGTGATTATTATGGTATACCAGAAAAAGAAGTTTGTGCTAAAAATGAGTTATTAGATAAATTATTGAAGGTTAGAAAATATTTTGCTTATGGTGAGCAAAGAGATTATTTTGTTAGTAGTGATGTAATAGGCTTTGTCAGAGAAGGAGATTATGAACACTCAGATTCTGGATTAGCAGTAGTAATGAGTGATAGAGAAGGTGGAACTATTACTATGAATGTAGGAAAAAAATTAGCTAATACAGTATTTTATGATTGCTTAGGAAATGTTGAAGAAAAAGTTTATGTTGATAGTGAAGGAAATGGAAATTTTTCATGTAAAGATGGTAGTGCCTCTGTATGGATAAAAGATGGACAATATGTAAATTAGGGGATTCAAGATGAGAAAAAAATTATTGATATTAATAATATTATTACTATTTGTAATTTTAATAATTGGTGGTTTTATGATATTTTATTATTTACAAGGAGATAATAAAGTCATACAGGAATCAAAAGAACAAATAGATAATCAAATAGAAAAGCAGGAAATAGTAAAAAAAGATTTATTTGAAGATTATTATGTCGAAGCTGAAGAAATTATGGAGGATATGACTATAGAAGAAAAAGTGGGGCAAATGTTTTTAGTGAGATATGATAGTCAAGATGCAATTTATGATATACAAACAGAAAATCCAGGTGGATATGTTTTATTTTCGAAAGATTTTAATAATCAAACAAAAGAAAGCATAAGAAATGAATTAGATGAAAATCAACAAAATAGCAAAATAAATATGTTTTTTGCAGTTGATGAAGAGGGTGGGACAGTTGTTAGAGTTAGTAATCATAAGGCTTTTAGGTCATCAAAATTCAAATCACCTAGACAATTATATGAAGAGGGTGGATTAGAACTTATTTTAGAGGATTCAAAAGAAAAGTCAGAACTACTAAAAAGTATAGGAATTAATATGAATTTAGCGCCAGTAGCAGATATATCAAACTCAAGTGAAGATTTTATTTATGATAGATCACTTGGTGGAGATGCACAGCAAACTTCAGAATATGTTTCAGAAGTAGTAAAACTTATGAATGAATATAATCTTGTTTCTTCAATAAAGCATTTTCCAGGATATGGAAACAATAGAGATACACACACAGGTTTTGCTATTGATTTAAGAAATTATGAAGAGTTTGAAAATTCAGATTTTTTACCATTTATAAGTGGTATAGAAGTAGGTGCACCTACTATTTTAGTTAGTCATAATATTGTAGGTTCAATGGATCAAAATTATCCAGCATCTTTGTCAGAAAATGTACATAAAATTTTAAGAGAGGAATTAGAATTTTCAGGTCTTATAATTACAGATGATTTAGCAATGAGAGCAATAGAGGAATATGCTGAAAATGGTGAGGCTGCTGTACTAGCTGTACAAAGTGGAAATGATGTTATAATTACTTCTGATTTTAAAAATCAAAAACAACAAGTGTTAAATGCAGTACAAGATGGAGAATTATCAGAAGATGTAATTGATTTTGCTGTGAGAAGAATTTTAGCTTGCAAATTAAAGTATGGAATAATTGAAATGTAATTAATTATTTTTATAAATAAAAAATAAGATAAAAATGGATAAATTTTAAGAACATTTTAGAAATAAGATGTTCTTTTTTGCACCAAAAAATATTATTTGGAATATAAATAAATAGAAAAATTTTAATGAGGGAGGAAAATTAAAATGGACTATAGGTATTATACTTCAAATAATAATGGGCAAGATGATTATGGTTTGAAATCTGTTAATAATCAAGGGTATGGTTTGATTTGTAAAGATTATAAATTAGAATTTCCACCACAGCATCAAGATGTTCAACCCGGAATGGAATATTTGATGACACCACGCCCAGTCTTTGATAATCCATATTATAGAGGTTCAGGAAAATTATTGAATAAAGTAGCAATTATTACAGGTGGAGATTCAGGTTTAGGAAGGGCAGTTGCAGTAGGATTTGTTAAGGAAGGTGCGACAGTTGTAATTGTTTATTATAATGAGCATAGAGATGCAGAAGAAACAAAGAGATTTATTGAAAATCTTGGAGGAAAATGTTTACTTTTAGCAGGTGATATAAAAAATACTAGTTTTTGTGATAAAATTGTTGAAGAAACTATGAATAAGTTTGGAAAGATTGATATTTTAGTGAATAATGCTGGGGTACAATATCAGCAAAAAAGTTTATTAGACATAACAGATGAGCAATTTGATTTGACAATGAAAATAAATGTATATGGTATGTTTTACTTAACAAAAAGGGCTTTAAAATGTATGCTACCAGGTTCAAGTATTATTAATGTAACTTCAATAACTACATTTCAAGGAGAACCTGAATTAATAGATTATGTAACTACAAAGGGTGCAATTGTAGGATTTACAAGGTCTCTTGCTACTAACTTAGCAAATAAAAATATAAGAGTAAATGCAGTTTCTCCAGGTGTATTTTGGACACCATTACAACCAGCTTGTTGGGAAGCAGAAAAAATTCCTACACTTGGTTCAGATGCACCTATGGGAAGGGCAGGACAGCCTTTTGAGATAGCTCCATTATTTATTTACTTAGCAAGTTCAGATTCTTCATATGTTACAGGTCAAGTAATGCACATAAATGGAGGGCAATTTAAGGGTTAATGAAAAAAATAAGATTTAAGTTAAAATTATAACTTAAATCTTATTTTTTATATACAGTTCTTTTTAATTTTGTGAAAAGAAATTATTAAGTAATTACCATACCTAATACAAGTATACCAATATTATCTTTGTAAATTTCATCAAATTGAGAAATTGGAAGAGGATTTTCTCCAACACCAGCTTCTATTGTGAATCCAGGCTTTCTATATTGATATATAAACCAATCTTTATATCCAGCAAAACTAGATTCATAAGGGGTATCTTCCATTGAATATCCAGAAATATTAGAAAAAGTATTTGCAATATTTTTACTAATTTCAGGAGTATAGTTTTGATATTGCCAGTAAATTACTTTTCCTTGTGTATGATATGCTAAAATTAAATTGAAGTTATGATTTAAAGTGAAATTATACATAGCAATACTTTCAGGTTCTGAAATTGGTGCTTTCCCCACAAAATCTCTTGGAGCTGGAGTTGTAAAACCTTGTGCAAATTTTATTTCTTTAGCACGTTCCCAATCAGCAGGAAATTGTAAGTTTAAATCCACACCTGTGGATTTTATTAATTTCCATATATTAAATTTTATAATTAAAATAAAAATATTTACAGATGCAAGGTGCTTTATAACATCTTGCTTTTTATGTGTAAAACATTTAAAATTTTTGCATAAATTTAAGTTTCGATGTTTTTTTAATTATACAAAAGTTATGAAAAATATATGTTTTATTTATTATCCCAACCACGCACAGTCTGTAAAATTTTAAAGTTCTGTAGAACATAAAATTTAACATACTGTAGCTAGCTGGTCCCCACGAAACTCATTCATAAAACATATATTTTTCCATAATTTTTTATATTGCTTAAAAGCTTTAATATATTTTTTCAGTTATGGTTTGTGGGGACCGTTTTAGAAAATGTTATAAACGTTAGTGAATTACATTTTCTTAAATGGGGAGAATAACTTAAAAAATATATTAAAGCTTTTTGAAACGTATATAAAAAACACCGAAACTTAAATTGCATAAAATATTGAAAAAGATATAAAATAATGATAAAATTATGATAAAATTATGATAATAACTTTTTGAGGAGGAATTTAAAATGATTAATATTAGACCAGTATCAGATTTAAGGAATAAATATCCAGAAATAGAGGAGTTAGTTTTAAAAGAAGATGAAGCGGTTTATTTAACAAAAAACGGATATGGTTCAATGGTAGTAATGAGTTTAGAAAAATACTCTAAATTGATGAGTGATTTAGAATATAATGAATATATTGAAAATGCATTGGATGAAGCAGATAAAGAAGCAGAAAATCCTAATACTAAATATTTTACTCATGAAGAAGTATTTGGCAGTATAAGGAGAAAATTGAATGGAGAAAAAATATAAAATAAAATATCTTCCTTTGTTTTATAAAGATTTAGATCATATTACGGATTATATTAAATACCAATTAAAAAATGAAATAGCTGCAAATAACTTCGTTAATAAACTTGAAAAAGAAATAAAACAAAGAGCATTTAGTCCTGATTCATATGAAGAATATATATCTATTAGAAATAGAAAAAATACATATTTTAGAATATATGTTGATAATTATACTGTTTTTTATACAGTAAAAGACAATACTATGGAAGTTAGAAGAATTTTATATTCAAGAAGAAATTTTGATAAATTAGTATAAAAAATATTCAAAGTATCAATCAATATTAAAAAATTGGATTAGTGTCAATGGGGACGGAGATTTTTGACACATTGACACAACTGCACAAATACAGGAAATATGATGTCAATAATTTTTGAAAATTTCACCAAAAAATAAGATTATTTTATTAGCGAAAATTTCACTTATGTATAAACTTG
>CANRQI010000004.1 GCA_947632835.1 uncultured Clostridia bacterium | reverse complement strand
AGCTGGAGCTCGGAATTGGTCGGAAATGGTGGAGCTGGTGGTATGGCGAATACAGATTTTACTAGGGATAATTTTAAAGGACCATATCCTTATGGTGTTTCAGATTCAGGAAGTTGTGGTTTTGCTGGTGAAAATTGTGGGATAATAAATATACTAAATAATATAACTGTTTTTTCTTATGGTGGAGCGGGACGGTGGTGCTGCTTTGTCTGGCAATACTGATTCGGGTTCAGGTGGTGGAGGTTATCCAGCTGCAGGAATCGGTCGGTGGTGGAGCTGGTCGGTGGGCGGTGGTGATCACGCTTGTTCTGCTGGAGGATATACAGGTGGTTTCGGGGAGAATGGTATAAAAGGCTCTTTAAATGGTTTAGGTTCAATTAGAGGTCCGTTCAATTCTTACGCTATTGGACCGGGTGGAGGATATTATTCATATGATAGTACTGTGCAGCCAGATGGTAGTATTTTCGACGGTTGGTTTGGATTAGGCGGTTGTTGGTCTGGCTGGCCTAGTTTTAGGGACCAAAAATTGGCATTAAGTTGGTCAACGGCTGGTTCTGGGGGGATTGCTGGTGAAGGTGGAATAATAAAGTATTCGAAAACGTCAGAGATAAATTCATATAATGGAAATAGAATAACAGGAGATGTATTTGACTATTCTCAAGTGTGTTATGAGTATGATAAAAATGGAAATTTATTGGATGGAAGTTCAGGAAAAATTAAACAAGAGGCTAAAATGATAAGTTTTATAAATGACAATAATAAAAAAATAATACCAGCAAAGATATTTTTACAAGATGGAATACGAAGGGCGGTATATGATAATTATTGCTATATGTCAGAAGAAAGAAAAATAAAATATGGGGTGGCAGACGAATCTAAATTAGTAGTAAGAGATACGTCACAAAATGGAGCGGTTAAAAATGTTCAAATAATAGAAGAAAAAGAAAATATAATACATTCTCATCAAGGGATTGGTTCAGGAGCAGGATATATAGAACTTGATAACGGAACTTTTGAATTAATTGAAGAATAGAATAATGAAAGCTATGCATATATTTTAAAATTGTGCATAGTTTTTTTCGTCATAACGTAACAAAAACACGATAATCAGTATGCTTATTTTAGCAGGAGTATCTTTGAATGCGATAATAGGAGATAATGGGATTATAACGAAAGCACAGGAAGCAAATATACAAAATTCCATTGCGAATTTAGAAGAATATTTGCAGTTAAAATATACAGAAAATTATGAAAAAATGGCAGGATATAAAAGTAAAGTAGAAGGATTAGTAAATGAATTTTCAGATTATTTTTATATACCAATAAATGAAGGTATAGGTGGATTGAGATATGTAGTAGATAAAGATGGACATGCTTTATATTTAATAAAAAAATCAGGACTTCCAGATGATATAAAAGAAAGTTTAATAGGAGGAGATGCAGGAGAAGGAACATATACAGATTATCAAAATTTGAATGATGTATATGGAGTAACAAGTAATTTGAAAGTTTATTATTGTCTTGGAGGAGTAGACAGTATAAAAGGATTGGCAAAGGAGAATTTAGATAATGATAATCCATTAAGAGAAGTATTTGATTCAAATTCAGAAATGAGTGGAACTTTGTCGAAAGCAGGATTTGATAGTAATGGAGATGGAAAAATAAGTGCAGAAGAAGCAAAAGGAGTAAAAAAACTAACAATAAATAGTAATTCAGGAATAAGTTCATTAAAAGATTTATATAATATGGTTGGTTTAAAAGAATTAACATTAGATGAGGTAACTATAAATAGTTTAGATGGAATAGAAAATGCGAGTAGTTTATTTTATATATATTTAAAAAATTGTACAATAGGAGATTATTCTGGAATTGGAAAACTAGGAGGAAAGCTTAGATATTTATATTTATATAATACAACAGATGCTGAAATCTCGAAATTATGTGATTCTACTAAAGGAATAGCAAATTATGATTTACCAAATTTACAATATTTGGCTGTAGTAGGAAATACTAAGTATATTAATGTGCCTGTTCCAAGTGAGTCTATGGTGTGGGATTTAACTAAATCCGAAAATAAAATAACGACTATAGAGCCTTTTTCTAATTTATCGTATGCAACGAAAAGTGCAGTAAAATTTCTTTCTTTGCAATGTAATGAAATTGCTGATGTAGAAGCTTTATTAGATTTTAGTAATGTATATCTTTTAAGATTGGAAGGAAATAAAATAACATCATTAAATGGATTACAGAATATGAATAGTTTGGCTTATTTATATGCGAATGATAATTTACTTGGTTTGAATAAGGATTATGAAGTTTCAAGTACTGAAAATGATAGTTTATACGCACTAAGTAAAATTAGTAGTCTAGTAGGTCTTTCGTTAGTGAACAATACTAATATTATTTGGATAGAACATATTTCATCTTGTACAAATTTTAATCATTTATATTTATCTGGCTGTCCGAATTTTAATGAAACTTCTGTACGTAAAATATCGAAAACTTTTTATAGTTGTTCGATGGCAAGATTCAGAAGTATAGATGATAAATTTCTACAATTTTTGCAGAGTGAAGAAATCCTTTCTTATAAGAATTTAGCTCAAAATAGTGGAGATTTAGAAGTAATAGAATCAATGGGGACTGATGATAAATTAAAAGTGAAGAAATTAGATTTATCTGGTTCAACTTTAGATGATTCTACATTGAATGAAATAATCGGATCTTTTCCAAATTTGCTTTGTTTGAATGTTAATGATTGTCAGAATTTGAAAACCTTAAACTTTGCTGAGAAAACAACAAAATTGGAGCAGATATTATTTATGAATACAGTTATTATAGGTGGAGAGGTAGAAAAGCTAAATACTAATTGTAAAAGTTTAGTTTCTTTTAAATGCAATAGTTCAGCGATAGATTTAACAAAAATGCAAGACATTATTTCGAGATGTTGGTTTTATTCTGGAGGTTACTGTTTTGAAACTTGTGCAGCAGGTTTAGTTGGAAAAGATTTAATTAAACAATTAGAAAATTGTAAAAATGTGACCTTTTTAAAACTTATTAGTTTTCAAAATCCTAGTAATGAAACTTTTACGCTGGATTTATCAAAATGTACAGGACTTAAAGAGCTGGCTTACAATGGTGCACCGAACGGAATGACTGTGAGTGTTGGAGGAAACAATTTGGAAAGACTACGATGGTGGTCACATAATAATACTGCTAATTTGACGATTGAAGAGGGTACATCGTTGGACTACTTTTGGGTTGGGTATTTTGGTGGAACGTCAAATAGAGGTCCAGGGGAGGGTAAACTATTTACGTTTGACTTTCCGGAAAATTTTTATGTTTCTAAAATGACTTTAACTTTTATGGATGATGTTAACAAATTAGCTCAATTTTTTGAATTGATAAAAAATATAAATATTCAAAGTTTGGAGTTTGAGGGTGGTTCTAGTTTTTCTGGTACTATTGGTAATGATTTCGTTATTCCAATTGACCTTCATGGTTTAACATTAAATAGTTGTAATATTGGTTCTTTAAGGTTTTTAAGTACTTTGACAAATATGGAAAATTTGTGTTTGAGTAATGATTCAATTACTAGTATTGATGAGATAAATGGTCTTACTAATTTGAAAACAATTAATTTTTCTGGTAATGCGATAAGATATTTAGATGCTTTGTCTAATTTAAAGCAGTTAGAAAGTTTAAATTTGAATGGAAATTTAATTGAGGAATCTGCAATGAATGAAAATGGTGAGAAGATAGAGAATTTGAAAATTTTGGCAAACTTAAATCCAAATAATGGAGCGATTGATGATAGTCAAAAAGGAAAATTAGTTAAATTGTATTTAGAAAATAATAAAATAATAGATTATAGTGATGTTTCAGCTTTGAATTGGACTGAAAAATCTGGATTTTAAATTTTAAAGGTTGGTATTTATATCAACCTTTTATCATGTTTTAATTTCGATTTTTTTATAAACTATATTAAGTTACGAAAAATATGTGTTTTATGAAGTGGTTTCGTGGAGACCGACTAGCTACAGTCTGTTAAATTTTATGTTTCACAGAATTTTAAAATTTTACAGACTGTGCGTAGTTGGGAGAACGAATAAAACATATATTTTTCGTAACTTTTGTATATCGAGAAAAATACTGAAATACAAAATATTAAAAGCATTGAAAATAATTTATGATTATGATATAATTTTACCATTAATTTAAAGTGAGAAGGGTGGAAGAGATGGAAAAAATAGAACTGTTAGCACCAGCAGGTTCTTTTGAAAAAGCTAAAATAGCTTTTATGTATGGGGCAGATGCAGTATATATGGGAACTCCAAAATTATCATTACGTTCGCGTTCAGAAGCAGATGAAAATGATTTATATAGAACAGTTAAATATGCTCATACTAAACGGCAAACGTGTTTATGCAGCAATTAACATATATGCATGGGATGAAGTTTATGATGATATAGTAAATCAAGCCAAAATGCTAGATGATATAGGTGTTGACGGGATTATTATGTCAGATGGAGGAGTTATAGATGCAGTCAAAGAGGTGGCTACACATACTCCTATTCACATAAGTACACAAGCTAATACAGTTAGTTATCATGCTAGTAATTTTTGGTATAAAAATGGAGCAAAACGTGTAATATTAGGTAGAGAAATGAATAAAGAACAAATAAAATTTCTTATGGAAAATAAACCTAAAGATTTAGAAGTTGAAATATTTGCTCATGGTGCTTTATGTTTTGGATATTCTGGAAGATGCTTTTTAAGTGAATTTTTAGCTGGAAGAAGTGGAAATTTGGGCGATTGTGCACAAAGCTGTAGATGGGCTTATAATTTGTATGTTGAGGAAGTAAATAAACCTGGTAATTTGATGCCAGTAGAATATGATGAAAAAGGCACATATATTTTTTCCTCAAAAGATTTATGCTTAGTAAAAGAAATCCCAGAAATAATTGAAATGGGAATTGATAGCATAAAAATAGAAGGAAGACTTAAAACAGAATATTACTTAGCAACAGTCATAAATGCTTATAGAAATTCAATAGATGATTATTATAAAAATAAAGAAAATTTTGATTATAAAAAATACTTAAAAGAATTAGATAAAACGAAAACTAGAGGGCTTACGGAATTTTATTTTAATGATAGAAGCAATAAAGATTTTCAAGATTTTGGTGGTCATCAATATAATAATGATTATGAATTTGGTGGTAAAGTTATTGAAGATAAAAATGATAGAATGTTAATTGAAATTAGAAACAAATTATCAATTGGAGATACTTTAGAGCTTATAATTCCAAATAAAATTGAACCAATGGAATTTAAAATCGAAAAATTATGGAATGATGAAACTTTAGAGGAAATTCAAACTGTAAACCCTGGAAAATCAGAGCAGAAGGTTATTTTAAATAAACCAAATGTTGAAGTTCAAAAAGATTGGATTTTGAGAAGAAAAAAATAAATGGTTTATAGGTACAAGCCATAAAAACCTAAATATGCAATAAAGGAAAGATAAGAAATGGATGAAAGAGAGTTAAATGAAATTTTTGATGATGAGCAAGTAAATAAGTTAATGCAAGTTAGATTAGATAAATTAAAAGAATTGCAGGAAGCAGGAAAGGATCCTTATGAAATTACTAAATATGATAGAACTCATTTTAGTAAAGAAATAAAAGATAATTATGAACATTATGAAGGTAAAGATGTTTCAGTAGCAGGAAGAATTATGGCAAAAAGAATTATGGGAAAGGCTTCTTTTTGTACAATTCAAGATAGTGAAGGAAAAATCCAAAGTTATGTTAGTATAAATGATTTAGGAGAAGAGAGTTATACTGATTTTAAAGCTTTTGATATAGGAGATATTATAGGAATTAAAGGTTTTGTTTTCAAGACAAAAACTGAAGAAATTTCAATTCATGCTAAGGAAGTTAAATTACTTACAAAGGCTTTAAGAGATTTGCCAGAGAAATTTCATGGTTTAAGAGATATTGATTTAAGATATAGACAAAGATATGTAGATTTAATTGTGAATCCAGAAGTTAAAGAAACATTTTTACTTAGAAGTAAAATTTTAAAAGAGATTAAAAAGTTTTTAGACAATGAAGGATATTTAGAAGTAGATACTCCAATTTTAAATACAATTGCTGGAGGAGCTACAGCAAGACCATTTATTACGCATCATAATACTTTGAATATTGATATGTATTTAAGAATTGCTAATGAACTTTATTTAAAAAGATTAATTGTAGGTGGATTTGATAGAGTATATGAAATGGGTAGAATGTTTAGAAATGAAGGAATGGATATTAAACATAACCCAGAATTTACAAATATAGAATTATATGCGTCTTATCAAGATTATAATGATATGATGGATATTACAGAAAATTTAGTTAGAACTGTATCAAAAAATGTATTAGGAACAGCTGAAATTACTTATCAAGGAACTGATATAGATTTAGAATCTCCATGGAAAAGAATTACAATGATTGATGCAATAAAAGAAGTTACAGGAGTTGATTTTAACACAATTAATTCTGATGAAGAGGCTATTAAAATAGCAGAGGAAAAGAATGTTGAAATTGAGGAAAGTAAAAAAACAAGAGGATATATAATTAATGCTTTCTTTGAAAATTTTGTAGAAGAAACATTGATACAACCGACATTTATTTGTGATTATCCAGTTGAAGTTTCTCCATTAACAAAAAGAAAGCCATCTGATAAGAGATTAGTTGAAAGATTTGAAGTATTTATTGATGGTAGAGAATATGGAAATGCATATTCAGAATTGAACGATCCAATTGATCAAAGAGGTAGATTTGTAGAGCAATTAAAACAAAGAGAAGCCGGAGATGAAGAGGCAAACATGATGGATGAAGATTTTTGTATGGCACTTGAGTATGGTATGCCTCCAACAGGTGGATTAGGAATAGGAATTGACAGATTGGTTATGCTTTTAACTGATTCAGCTTCAATAAGAGATGTAATATTATTTCCAACCATGAAGCCACTTTCAGGAGCAACTGAAAACAAAGTTAAGAAAAATGAAAATCAAGAAATTAAAAATAGCAAAGTTGAATTAAAAATAAATAGGGAAGATGCAATTAATTTATTAAAAAAATATAATAAAGATAAATTTCACATTAGACATGCTTTCACAGTTGAACAAATAATGAGATATTTTGCAAAAAAATATAATGAAGATGAAGAACTTTGGGGATTGGCAGGTTTATTACATGATATTGATTATGAAATGTATCCAGATGAACATTGCAAAAAAGCACCAGAAATATTAAATGAAATTAATACAAACGATGAAATAATACATGCTGTTTGTAGTCATGGATATGGAGTTTGTTCTGATGTTATTCCAGAACATAAAATGGAAAAAATATTATTTGCAGTTGATGAATTATCAGGATTAATTTGGGCTGCTGCAAAAATGAGACCATCACAAAGTACAAAAGACATGGAATTGAAAAGTTTAAAGAAAAAATATAAAGATTTAAAATTTGCAGCAGGTTGTTCAAGAGATATAATTGCTCGTGGAGCAGAACAATTAGGTTGGGAATTAGATGAATTATTACAAAATACACTTGATGCAATGAAGGAAGTAGAAGATGAAATACAAAAAAATTTTGAACAATATGTAAACTTATAATGAAGTGAGAAAGGAATGGATTTTTTATGAAAATTTATTTCGCAGGAGCAATTAGAGGTGGTAGAGAAAAAGTTTATGATTATGTTAAAATAGTAGAAAAATTTGAAAAATGTGGTAACGAGAAAATTAATTTTTTTCCATATGAAAATATAGATGAAGTTATGGATAAGATTGATGAAATTTGGAGGAAGTACAAATGATAGAAATAAAAAATGTTAGTCAGTCATATTCTAAAAAGATAAAAGTAATAGAAAATATGAATTTGAAAATAGAAGATGGAACGATATTTGGATTTATTGGACCAAATGGTGCTGGAAAAACTACTACAATTGAAATGATAACAGGAGTTTTGAAGATTGATAGTGGAGACATTTTTATTGATGGAAATAGTATTACTAAAAATCCAATTGAAGCAAAAAAATTATTTGGTTTTGTTCCAGATTCACCAGATGCTTTTGAAAAATTAACTGGTTTAGAATATTTGAATTTTATTGGAGATATTTATAATGTTTCACCTAAGGATAGGCTAGAGAAAGTAAAAAATTTGTCTGACAAATTTGGTATTACGAATAGTTTAAAAGATAGAATTCAAAGCTATTCGCATGGCATGAAACAGAAATTACTTATAATTAGTGTATTATTATATAATCCTAAAAATTGGATTTTAGATGAACCAATGACAGGGCTAGATCCAAAAGCTTCCTTCATTTTAAAAGAATTAATGAAAGAACATAGTAAAAATGGAAATACTGTATTTTTTTCAACTCATGTTTTAGAAGTTGCAGAAAAATTATGTGATAAAATTGCTGTTATTGATAAAGGAAAAATAATATTTGTAGGAACTTGTGAAGAATTAAAAGAAAAATCTAAAAATAATTCTTCACTTGAAGAATCATTTTTAAAAATTATAGAGGAATAGGGTAAAAATTATGATAAGTTTAACAAATGTTGTTTTTAAAAATTCCAAAAGAAGAGATAATCAAGTAGAAAATAAATCTAGTATTTTAGAGATATTAGCATTTTTTATAGTATTTGGAACTATTTCATTATCAATGATATATTTCAGTTATTTAGTTACAAAGCAATTAATAGAGATAAATCAAGAATATGCTTTTGTAAATATACTTTTACTAATGAATTTTATGATTTTATTTACGAAAAGTATTTTTGAAAGTTTAAATGTATTGTATTTTTCAAAAAATTTACGTGTGTTTTTAAGAATGCCATTAAAACCGAAGGATTTATTACATGCAAATATTTTAAATATGATAGTTTCTGAATATCAGATGGAAATAATAATGCTTGCAATACCAATGATTGTTTATGGAATACTCACGCATACAGGTTTACTGTTTTATTTGTATATGATAATGGTGTTATTAATTTTGCCAACAATTCCAATAATAATTACTTCGGTTATAATTTCAGTAATAATGAGGTTTACTAATTTTATAAAAGATAAAAGTAAAGTAATGTATATAACTATGATTTTTTCAATATTTATAATTACTTTATTAACAATGACTTTTAACAATTCTAGTCAATTTTCAGTATCTACGTTTGAAAATATTATTTTGCAAGCAAATGGTCTAGCTGAAAATATTGCTGATAGTTTTGTTTTAATAAAACCAATTATGAATACACTTTTAAATTACGATAATATTAATGGATTATTAAATTTATTTGTATATATCATTGAAAATATATTGTGTTATATTTTAGGAATTTTTATAATGTCTAAAATATATTTAAAAGGAGTTATTGGTACTACTGTAAATAGTAAAAGAAAAGTTAATATAGAAAATGGAGAATTGAGCTTAAAAGATTTTGAAGCAAAAAATTTGAATTCTTCTTATATAAATAAAGAAAAACTTACATTAAAAAGAACACCAATTTTTTGTATACAATGTTTAATATTACCAATAGTATATCCTATTGCAGTTTTGATTATAATTACAGCATTACTTCAATTTGCAAGATGGATAGGAGTTGATGTTATAGAAAAATTAAGAGTAGTATCAATTACTAGTTTTGGAAGTGCAATTTTTCTTGCTGTTGGACAAGTATTTTACATGATGAATTTTAATTCGATTATTGCAGTTTCAAGAGAAAGTAAATATGCTAAACTGATTAAATTTATTCCTGTAAACTTAAATAAACAATTCAAATTGAAGTTAAATATTGGAATTAAAATAAATATGTTAGTTGCAATAATTCTTTCAATATGTAATTATATATTTACTAAAAATTTTATTGGTACAGTAATGATTTTTTTAAATTTAGTATTTTTAAATGTTATCGGAGAAAAAATAAAATTATTAATAGATTTAAGAAATCCAAAAATAAATTGGAGTAGTGAATATACAATGATGAAGGAAAATACTAATGTAATGTATATTTTGTTTTATACATTGATGATTGCTGGTATTGTTTTTGGGATTAGTAAACTTTTGGTAAACAATGATTTATATTTAGTGTTTATGGTTATACTTACTTTTCTCGTAAATGTTATATTAAATGAATATATTGCAAAAAATCAGAATAAATTATTTAGCAAAGTTTATTAGATTTAAGTTTGGTGTTTTTTAAATATTAAAAAAGTATAAAAACTATATGTTTTATTCGTTCTCCCAACAACGCACAGTCTGTAAAATTTTAAAATTCTGTGGAACATAAAATTTAACAGACTGTAGCTAGCCGGTCCCCACGAAACAACTTCATAAAACATATACTTTTTATAATTTTAATATTAAATAGAAAGCACCGAAACTTAAATTATTAGGTTATTGATAAAGCTTAATAATTGTGTTATTATAAAAGAACAAGATTTGTTTATGTAAAATTCAGAGGAAAAATTTTGGAGGATATGCTTAATGTTTAATTTTGGTAGAATTGATAGAAAAACAATTATAATGATTTTATTGTTTTGCATACTGTTTTCTTTGCTTTTAAGTGGAGAATTTAAAGAACTATTATTAACTATTCCAGGAGTTATTATTGCAATGACTTTTCATGAATTTGCTCATGCGTTTGCAGCAGATAGATTAGGTGATACGACACCTAGAGCGCAGGGAAGGTTAACTTTAAATCCAGCGAGTCATATTGATCCTGTTGGAATTACTTTGTTATTGTTTGCTCATATTGGTTGGGGTAAACCAGTAGAAATAAATCCGTATAATTTTAATAGTAATAAATCTATAGAAACCTGTGAAGCGATTGTATCTTTTGCAGGTCCATTAATGAATTTTATATTAGCTATTATATTTACATTTATATATTATGCTTTAAGATTTTATACGAATGTTTCAATTTTAGTTCTTACAATTGTAAATTATATTGTTGTAATAAATGTAGGTCTTGGAGTTTTTAATCTTATTCCAATACCACCATTAGATGGTTCAAAGATATTTAGAAAAATTTTACCTTATAGTGTTAAACAATGGTTAGATAATAATATGCAAATAATATATCTTATTTTTATGATATTTTGGATAACAGGTTTACTTTCTGAGATAGTTGCTCCAGTAATAAATTTTGTATTATATTGGTTGAATGTACTTGCATTTAAAGTGTTTGGTTTATTTTGGTAGAAAGGAAAATATAGTGAAAGATATATATATTATGGGAATTGAAAGTAGTTGTGATGAAACTTCTATTGCAATTGTTAAAAATGGAAGAGAAGTTTTGTCAAACATTATAAATTCTCAAATAAAAATCCACGAAGAGTATGGTGGAGTAGTGCCAGAGATTGCTTCGAGATGTCATACAGAAGTTATAAATTTAATTATGAAGGAAGCTTTGCGTGAGGCAAATATAACATTAAATATGATAGATGGGATTGCAGTAACGCAAGGACCGGGTTTAGTAGGAGCATTATTAGTAGGAGTTTCTTATGCTAAAGCTTTAAGTTTTGCTACTAATAAACCTTTGATTGCTGTAAATCATATAAATGGACATATTTCAGCTAATTTCATAACTCATAAAGATTTAAAACCACCTTTTTTATGTTTGATAATATCAGGTGGACATACATATTTAGTTAATGTTATAGATTATAATGAGTGTGAAATTATTGGAAAAACTCGTGATGATGCAATTGGTGAAGCTTTTGATAAAGTTGCTAGAGTTGTGGGACTTCGGATATCCAGGTGGTCCTAAAGTAGACAGTTTAGCAAAAGAGGGAGAAGCTAATATAAAATTACCATTAACACATTTTGATGGATATGACTTTAGTTTTAGTGGGATTAAAACTGCAGTAATAAATTTAAATCATAAAGATTCTAATATTAATAAAGCAGATTTATGTGCAAGTTTTGAGAAATCTGTTACAGAAATGATTATACATAATGTTGAAAAAGCTGTAAAGGAATTTAAAGCAGATAAAATTGTTCTTGCAGGTGGGGTTTCAAGAAATTCGTATATAAGAAATAGTTTTGATGAATTTGCAGTTACTACAGGAATAAAAATTTATTATCCAGAGGGAATCTTATGTACAGATAATGCAGCAATGATAGCTAGTAGTGGATATTATGACTTTATAAAAAATAAATTTGCAGATTTAAGTTTAAATGCAGTTCCAAATTTAAAATTATAATATTTTATGAAGGGAATAGTAGATGATTTATATAATAGGAGATTTGCATTTATCGTTTTCAACAAATAAACCTATGGATATATTTGGAGATAATTGGGAAAATCATGATGAGAAAATAAAAAATAATTGGATGAAAAAAGTAAAAATAAGTGATACCGTAATAATTCCAGGAGATTTTTCTTGGGCAATGCACCTTGAAGAAACTTATAAGGATTTTGAATACTTAAATAGTTTGCCAGGCTATAAAATTTTACTAAAAGGAAATCATGATTATTGGTGGACTACAATAACAAATATGAAAAAGTATTTAGATGAAAATAATTTTAAGAATATTAATTTTTTGCATAATAACAGTTATTGTATAGAAAATAAAATTATAGTTGGAACTAGGGGATGGTTAAATTCAAAAACAACTGAAAATTATAAGATTCAAAAAAGAGAAAATGAAAGGTTAGAAATTTCTATAAAAGATGGAATTAAAAATTTTGGAAATGATAAAGAAATAGTGGTATTTATGCATTATCCACCATTCTATAAAGAAGAGGTGCCAGAGGAGATAGACTTTATAAAGCTTATGAAAAAATACAATGTAAAAAGATGTTTTTATGGTCATTTGCATGGCGAATCACATAAAGAAGCAATAGAAGGATTATATGATGGAATTGATTTTAAGCTTGTAAGTTCAGATTATACACAATTTGATTTAGTTGAATTAGATAAATAAAAAATTAGTGAGTTAGAAAAATATTTTTAACTCGCTAATTTTTTTATCTTAAGATTTACATAAATATAAATGAGATATAGAAAATCATAAATCAATTGAAATTAGCTGAAAATGTATAAATTATAGTTTATATAATTAAAAATATATCAAAAAAATATTTACTGTATTATAAGCACTTACATGAATTATTAGTTTACATAAAAAAAAAAAAAAAAAACGACTTACGTTCACAAAGTGTTTAAATACCCTTGCAAAATCTTGTATAATGAAACCGTTAAATAAAAGTTTATAATATCAAAAGGGAGGAATTAAAAATTATGAACAAACAAACTTTGAAAAAAGTAATTTTGACACTAATACTAATGCTAGCAATATTCGCAGTATTTAGTGTAAAAACACAAGCAGCAACAGAAGCAGATGTTAAAGCAGTAGTTTTTGATGGTACATATTACCTAAACAAATATGCTGATTTAAAAGCTGCATTTGGAAATGATGAAGCTGCAGCATATGAACATTTCTTAACATATGGAATTAAGGAAGGAAGAGAAGCAAGTCCAATATTTGATATAAAATATTATATAGCATCAAATGCGGACTTACAAAATGCATATGGAGCACAAGGTTATGAAGGAGCATATGAACATTTCAATGTATTTGGTTTGCAAGAAGGAAGAAGTGGAAGCCCATTATATAATATGGGATATTACAGAAAAGCAAACAAAGATGTAGATAAAGCATATGGAACAGATAATGCAAAAGTATATGTACATTATGCATTATGTGGAGTAAAAGAAGGAAGACAAGCATGTGATTGGTACAATGTACATTGCTATGTAAATTCATATTCAGATTTAAAAGCAACATTTGGAAAAAATTGGGAAGCAGGATTAGAGCATTACCAATTATTTGTAGCATCAGGAAAAGAACAAAGAGCACATGTAATGCATGAAAGAAAAGAACAAGTAAAAGCGGCAACATGCACAGCAACAGGAAGTAGAAAAGTAGTATGTGGAACATGTGGAGAAGTATTAGAAGAAAAAGTATTACCAGTAGTAGCACATAAAGGAAAAGTAACAAAAGAAGCAAAAACAGCAACATGTACAGAAACAGGCTGGACACAAGAAGTAAAATGTTCAGTATGTGGAAAGACATTAGAAGAATCAAAAACAGTAAAAACAACAGAACATAAATGGGAAGACCAAGCAATAACTAAAGAAGCAACATGTACAGAGGAAGGAGCAAAAACACAAAAATGTGCTGATTGTGGTAAAACACAAAATGTAACTATTCCTGCTTTAGGACATGATTTTAGTGGTGTAGTAGCTAATCCAGGTGAAGACAATCACACATTAAAATGTGTTCATAAAGATTGTGAGGAAGTGAGTGTTCCTGAAGCATGTACTTATAATTGGACACAGAAATCAAAGGACACATTAAACTTTAGTGATGGTGTAACAAATGAGACGAAAGTTTTTGAAGGAACTTGTAAAAAATGCCAAAACAAAAGAGATGGAAGTGTAACAGAAGTATTAGCTGCAGGAAATGATGTTAAATTAGACTTTGGTATCAGTTTCTTAAATAAAGTAGTTATTCCAGAAGGTGTAACTCTTGAATTAAATGGAAAAATAATGGGTACAGAAATTGAAAATCATGGTGTAATAAGAGTTAACAAAATAGGTCAAGCAAACATCAAAAATAGTGGTGAAATATACGCTAAAGATATTGAATCAAATGCAAAAATTGAAAATTTACCAGTAGAAAGTGAAAATGCTTCAAGAGATAAAGGATATGTTGAAGTTGTTACGAACGATCAAGCTGTAATAACAAAATGCTGTTCGTATGAATTTATTTCAAAAATAATTTTGAAAGGTTATGCTGGAGAAGGATACACATTTGATACGCCTTTATCAATAAAATGTAAAGATGTTGAGATTGATTTAAATGGTGCTAAAATTAAGAAATCAAATAAAAATGATTCAGATGAAACAGTTGTAAAAATATTAGATAATAGTAAAGTAACTATAAAAAATGGAACTATTTCGAATGAAAGCGGATTTGTAGGACCATCATCAAAATATAAAGATAGTGCAGTTTATGTTGAGAATGCTGAATTAACTTGTGAAAACATGAAGATTGAGGGTGCAAGTGGAATTCATACTCACGGAAAGAGTACTTTAGAATTAATTGATTCAGAAGTAATAGCAAATGCGTATGTAACTTATGATTTACTTGCTGGTCAAACTAATGAATGTATTGGAATGGGTGTAAATGATCCTTATGCTGAAAGTACATTAATACTAAAAAATACTAAATTAACAGCTAATGGAAATAGATACATTGTTTATAATGGAACAAATAATACAGTTCATTTCTTAGATGATGTTGCTAATGAAAGTATGTTATTAAAGAGTAATGATTCATCAACAATAGAAATATTAAAAGGTGAGTAAAAGTTGCTATTAGAGGATAATTTGAGCTCATATTTGATGCTTGGATTCCTTTAATTTATAAATTTTTAATTTACAAAAATCGTATGGGATAAAACCTGTACGATTTTTTTAATTTATGTTTTGATGCTTTTTGTAAAATGCAATAAGTAAAGTTTTAATATATTTTTTTAAGTTATGGTTTGTGGGGACCATTTTAGAAAATGTTATGAACTTTAGTGAATTACATTTTCTTAAATGGGGAGAATAACTTAAAAAAATATATTAAAACTTATTGAAACGTATATTTCTTGTAGTTTAATAATAAAGAAATACAAAAAATAAAACTTAAATTTTAAAAAAGTTATTGACAAACACATGTTTTAGATATAAAATAATCACACGAACAGAAGTTCAGAAAACAAAATTTTGATTATGGAGGTTTTACAAATGGGTTTTTTAAGAAAAGAAAGTAGTTTAATTTCATATACAATAGATAAAGGTTTTACTAATAATCTAGCAATATCAGTGCAAAATGGTCAGGTAGCTGTAACTGCTCCATGGTATATTAGTAGAAAAAAAATAGAACAAATTATAATAGACAGAAAAAGATGGATTATGAAAAAAATAAAAGAATATGAAGAATTAAATTTAGCTAAAAAATCCACTTTTGAAAACCAAATAATTAGAGTTTCGGGAGAGGATTATAGTATTAAAATTTTATATAAAATGATAAATATTCCCGAATTAAACTTGGAGAATAAAATAATAAGAATAAATTTACCAATAAAATATAGAAATATTGATAATACTAAAATTATAATATTGATATTGGAAAAATTCTATAAGCGTTTGGCTGAAACAAAAATTGAAGAAATCATGGAAAGCACTAGAATTATGACTGGTTTGGCACCAGAAGATTATGTTTTTAGTAAAATGAAAGGTATATTAGCAAAATTTGATGCAGAAAATAAAATTATTATTATAAATCCTGAAATAGTAAAATATAATGAAGAAATTATAAAGTATATTATTTTACATGAATTTTGTCATTTGAAGTATAAAACACATGCTAAAAACTTTTATAAATTAATAGAAAAATATATTCCAAATTATAAGAGTGTTGAAAATAAAATAGAGGAGATGTTTTAAAATTTAGTATAAACCTTTGAAAGTCTAATATAATTAGAGTAGAAAGGTTTATGTGATGTTTAATATTATTACTTTTATAGTTATTATTTTATTAATTTTTATAAATGGTTTTACTGATGCTCCCAATGCAATTACTACAGTTGTTTCTACAAAAGTATTAAGTTTTAAAAAATCTGCTATTTTGAGTTCAATTTTTAACCTTATTGGTATAGTAGTTGTAAGTTCTATAAATATTTCAGTTGCAGATTGTATTAGTAATGTAGTAATTTTTCCAAAAGGCATACTAGGGATTATTGGATTATTTAGCAGTATGTTATCAGTTATAATATTTGCAAGTGTTGCAAGTATATTTGGAATTCCTACAAGTGAAACTCATGGGTTAGTGGCAGGACTTACTCGGAAGTGCGATTGCTTTAGGAAGTTTCGTTAATTTTGATGAATGGAAAAATGTTTGTATTGGTTTAATTTGGTCTATATTAGGTACATATATTATAGGAAGAATAGTTTGCAAAATATTAAAAAATAAGTTAAATAATATTAAGAAAATAAAAAAATATCAAATACTTTCTTTAATTGGAATGTCTTTTGTACATGGAGCACAAGATGGGCAAAAATTTATAGGTATAATTATTTTATATTTATATACATTGAAAGGACTAAATGTACCCAAAAATATTATTATATCAGATAATATTTGGATAGTAATTTTTGTTTCAATTATTATGGCTTTTGGCGTTAGAATAGGTGGAAAGAAAATAGTTGAAAATATAGGAAAAAACATAATAGAATTAGATAATAAAAAAGCAATTTTTAGTGATATTGCTACTATATTAAATTTGTTTATTGCTAGTATATTACGGATTTCCTGTTAGTACAACACATGTAAAAACTATTTCTATTTTATCAGTTTCAGATAAAAGCCAAGATTTTGGTAAGAATGAATTTTTAAGTATTATAAAAGCGTGGATTTGGACATTTCCAGTATGTTTGATAATAGCTTGTATAGTGTCAAAAGTTTTAAAAAGCATTTTAATAAATACATAAAAAAAATAAATTTTATTTATAATAATTGTTATGAATCAAATATTAGATATAAAAATAAAAAATAAAAAGTTAATAAAATTTTTTAAAATACAATTGGTGTTTTCTTTGATGATGATAGTAATATTAATAATATATATTCTAAATGATGCGAATGTAAAAAATAATGAAAAAAATATTTCAAATGTAATTACTTTAAATGCAAGATTGTCTACTATATTTCAAAAAGATTCTATTTCTAATGATGTATATTTTTGTAAGTTAAAAATAGCAAAAATAAATTTAGAATATTTTATTTATAATGATTATTCGGAAGAATTATTAAAAATATTGCCATGTAAATTTTCAGGGACAAATTTTGAAAATAATGGTAATATTTGCATAATAGGTCATAATTATTTTGATGATAGATTTTTTGGAAACTTAAATAAATTAAAAATAAATGATGAAATTATATTAGAAAATTTAAAGGGAAAAGAATATAAATATATGGTATATGATATTTATGAAATTAATGAGCAAGATATTAATGAAGTAATTTCCAATAATGGTGTTTTAAAAACAGTTACTTTATGTACTTGTACATTTGATAAAAATAAAAGATTAATTGTAAAAGCTAAAATGTAAAATTTAATAAAATGGAGAAATGAAAAGATAAATAGAGATAAAATGATATATATTGAAAAATTAAATTAAAAAGTCTTTAATAAAATTTATAAAAATAAAATATTCATTTTTATAAAATTTGAATATTTGTTAATTTTTTGATATAATAGCAAAAGTTGGTGCATTATTCTAGTGTATATAATTATTGCGAGGGTAGGCCTAAAAATCTACAAAAGAAGTATTGCCAAGAAGTTTCTCAATATTGCGCGTTACGCCCAGTTTTGTGTGGTATTCAGGAAGTAAAGAATTAAGGATAGGATGTAATGGCATATGTTTGATTCCTTTTTTCGTTGAGACTTATAAACATATAAGTAAAAATTTATACATGATTATTTATACATGATTTTGTATAAAGTAATGCTTCGCTTTGAGTGGTTATAGGGAATTTATATATTATTTTTTATATAATGAAACTCTAACTGCAAAAAATGCTAGTAATAATTTCAATATACTCAAAGAAAATTTCTAGGGTGTTTACTTTTTAAAAAGTAAGGAGTAATAAGGATTAAAGTACGGACTTAAGTGGTGATTCGGCTCCTTTTCCCAAAAGGTGTTTTCTTTAAATGGAAACGGCTAAGTAGTAATGCTTAGTAGAAAACAGAGAAATTCTGCCGGACCTAAAACGTAGAATTTACTTATTACTTTACCAACTTATTTTATTTTAAAAATAAACTATTTTAGTAATATTTATATAATAATTATTTATGTAAAAAAAGTTTAAAAGAAATTATTTTATATGGAGGAAAAATTGACAAAATCAAATAAAAAAAATAGTCCTTCAAAATGGGTAATAACTGTATCAATTGTTACTTTTCTATTATCATTGTTTTTTTCATTTTTATCTAATGTTGCAGTAAATGGTTTAAATATTGTATCAGCAATAATAGTTTTAATATTAGTAATATTTATAGGAATATTGTTTGATTTAATTGGCGTAGCTACTACTGTTGCTAAAGAAGAAGAATTTCATTCTATGGCATCTAAAAAAATAAAAGGTTCAAAAGGTGCAATAAAATTAATAAGAAATTCTCCTAAAGTTTCAAATTTTTGTGCAGATGTTATAGGCGATATATGTGGAGTTTTAAGTGGTTCTATAAGTGCTTTAATAACATTAAAACTTACAGAAAAATTTGGTATATCTCCAAATTTTCAAATAGTATTGAGTGCTATAGTAGCATCTATAACGGTAGGAGGTAAAGCAATTTCAAAAGAGATTGCTAAAAGAAATCCAACTAAAATTGTTTTTGCAGTTTCAAAATTAATTAGTAGAAAATAATTTTATAGTAAATACAAAATGAGAAAGGAGTACAATATAGAATGAATTTATATGTAGTAAGACATGGGCAAACGGATTGGAATATAAATCATATGATATTAAGCAAAACAGATATTGAATTAAATGAAACTGGAAAAAAGCAGGCAGAAGAAGTAGCTAAAAAAATTGAAAAAGAAAAAATAGATTTGATAATTTCTTCACCATTAAAGAGAACAATGCAAACAGCAGATATAATAAATAGAAAGAAAAATGTTTCAATAATATATGATGCTAGAATACAAGAAAGAAATTTTGGAGAATTTGAAGGTTTAAAAGATGACAATTCTAAATTTAATATTCATGAATTTTGGGATTATGAAAAAAACATACAATATGAACAAGCAGAAGATGTAAGAGATTTTTTTGAAAGAATAATTACTTTTTTAGAATTTATAAAAAAAGAGTATAAAAACAGTAATGTTTTATTAGTAACACATGGTGCAGTAAGTGGTGTAATGAATTGTTATTTAACAAAACAACCTAAAAAGTTAGATGTATTATTGAATGGGATGTTAGGTAATTGTGAGTATGTAAAATATGAACTTTAAAATAAAAATTTTTAAGTTTCGGTATTTTGATAATATACAAAAGTTATGAAAGTATATGTTTTATTCATTATCCCAACAACGCACAGATGGGGAGAATAACTTAAAAAATATATTAAAGCTTTTTGAAACGTATATAAAAAATATCGAAACTTAAAAAAAATTTTATTGACTTTATTAGCTTTTATGATAGAATAATATATACAAAGGAATATTATATATTATAGGAGGGAGTTTTATGAGTCAAATAAGAAAAGATTTAGAAGACTTAACAACACAAATTTTAGTTGATAATGACTTGATGTATAAAGCTCCAATTGATGTAATTTCATTAGCTAATTTGTATGATATAAAAGTATATGGTATAAAAACAAAAAATGAAATTTCAGGAGCAATTACTTATGACAAAGATGAAGACTATTTTGAAATTTTAGTTAATACTAATAATGCCAAAACACGTCAAAGATTTACTATAGCACATGAATTGGGGCATTATTTTTTACACAAAGAAATGTTGAAGGATAGTAATATGCACATTGATGCACTTTATAGAACTACTACTGATATGAAAAATGTAGATACAAAAGAATTGGAAAAAGAGGTTGATTATTTTGCAGGTGCACTTCTTATGAATAGAGAACTTTTAGAAAAACTAAGCAAAGAATATGGAATAGAAGAACTAGCTAAAATATTTGATGTTTCTACTTCCGCAGTAATAGTTAGAATGAAGGTTCTAGGACTATTATGTTAGAAAATAAAAATCCTGCAAAAAATACAAGGGATTTTAAGAAATTAATAGAAGATGCTAAAGAAAAAAAGAATACATTACAAAATGATGATAATTATGAAGTACAATTTTTTGATATTGGTGAAGTAAATAATAGAATTGTTAATCTTTTTGAAGATAATATAGAAGAGGATAGAAAATTAAGAAAACTATATGCCAAAATATTAATTGGTATTTTAATTATCGAGTTAGTAATATTAAATATAATTTTTATTTGTGTTGGTACTGGTGCTTTAACATACTCAGAATCAGTATTAAATATATTTATTACAGGTGGAATTGCTGAAATATTTTTGTTAATAAAAATGATTGTAGAATACTTATTTAAAGATCATTTAACTGATGCTTTAAAGATAATATTAGAAAAAAATAATACAAAATAGAGAATTTAAAAAGAGTATTTTAACTATAGTAAATTTAAAGGGGGAATTACAAGTGAAAATTTACAATTCTATGACAAGACAAAAAGAAGAATTTATACCAATTGATGGAAAGAATGTAAAAATGTATGCTTGTGGTATAACAGTTTATGATTTGAGTCATGTTGGTCATGCAAGGCAAGCTATAGTTTATTCAATGATAGCAGATTATTTAAGATATAGAGGTTATAATGTAAAATATGTTCGCAATTATACTGATGTTGACGATAAGATTATAAATAGAGCAAATAAACTTGGAAAGGATGCTCTTGAATTTTCAAAAGAACAAATACATGAAACTGAAGTTGATATGGCTAATCTGCATATTACTGATCCTGATGTTTATGCATTAGCATCAGAAAATATTGAAAATATTATTGACTTTGTAAAGGATCTTATTGATAAAGGTCATGCTTATGTTGCAGAAACAGGTGATGTTTATTTTGATGTTAGAAGTTTTCCAGAATATGGGAAGCTTTCTAATAGAAATATTGATGAATTGTTAAATGGAGTAAGAAAAGAAATTGAACCTGGAAAGAGAGATCCTATTGATTTTGCTCTTTGGAAGTCAGCAAAACCAGATGAGATTTCGTGGACTTCTCCTTGGGGTAAAGGTAGACCTGGTTGGCATATTGAATGTTCTACAATGGTTTTACATTATTTAGGAGAAACTATTGATATTCATGGAGGAGGAAAAGATATAATTTTTCCACATCATGAAAATGAGATAGCTCAAAGTGAAGCTCTAACAGGAAAAATGTTTGCTAAATATTGGTCACATTGCGGATTAGTAAAAATCAATGGAGAAAAAATGAGTAAATCTCTTGGTAATTCACTAACAATTCGTGATGCGTTAAAAAAATATAATTATGAAGTTATTAGATATGTTATGCTTTCAAAGCATTATACATCTGATATAGATTTAATAGATGAAGAATTTAATTTAGCTGAAAGTCATATGTATTATTTTTATAGCACAATAATTGCTATGCAAGAGTATATTAATATACATAAAAATGATTCTTGTGCTGAGATAAGAGATGATGATATTTCACAAAAAATTATTTCAGATTTTATTACAAGTATGGATGATGATTTTAATGCTGCACTTGCTATTTCAAAGCTTCATAGTATTTTTAAATATGTTAATAATGCTATCAAAACGGCAAAGAAAAATGAGAGAGAAAAAACTGCAAATACATTTTCAAAAATACTTGAAAGTATACATGAAGTTTATGGAGTGCTTGGTATGTTTAAGCAAAAACCAGAAGATTTTGTTGTAGAAATGAAAACAAAATATCTTAATAAGTTAGAAATTGATGAAAATGTTATAAACAATAAAATTAATGAAAGAGCTGAAGCCAAAAAAAATAAAAATTTTGAAATATCAGATGCAATAAGAAATGATTTAGATAAAAAAGGAATAATTCTTATGGATACACCAGAGGGAACAAAATGGGACATAAAAGCATTATTTACGCAATCATAAAAATTAGTATAGCGGTGCAAGAATTCTTGCACCGCTACTTTTATGCGTACAGAGGTGAGGTTTTAATTTCAACCTTTCCCTCGTAAATGAGGGTGTTTCCTCTGAGCACAAGTTCCGGCGGAAGTACCATATCCGCCACCTCGCAGTTTGTGCGCACCGTATCTTCGCCTTTTATATGGCGAAATTTGTATTCTGGGTTTAACAACCCTAACCGGTATGCACTTTTTTCTAAAGCGTTTTTCATAACCTTCTCCTTTCATGGAGAGCCCTCTCGGGCAGTTAACAGTTACATTTTTATTTTAACATTTTTTAGAGAAAATTGCAAATTACACGTTTTGTTTTCAGTATTTTTTTATATTATAAAAGTACGGTCCCCACAAACCATAACTAAAAAATATGAAAATTTATTAATATTTTGCAATATTTTAATTTAATAAAGAAGAAATACTGAAACTCAAAAAACTAGTACACTTTTTTAGTTATATGTGTTATAATTAAAATATTAATATTTGATTAGAAAAGAGGAAATTTTTAGTGGATTATAAAACAAAGATAAAAATAACAGCAGTTATAGGAATAATAGTAGTTGCTGTAATATTTGTTTTAATGGTTTTATTTGTTACAAGTAATAAAGATAAGGGGCTAGTAAAAACATCAAATAATAAACAACAATCTGTTTCACATGAGAAATTAGATTATAATATTAATTTAGATGAAATAGAAAGTTTTGGAGTTCAAAGTCATTATATAGTAGCAATAAATGCCAATGGAGAAAGTGAAAAAATATATGATATAGAAAATAAAGAAGATGCAGAATTTCAAAATATGGTTTTTGATGATGGGGTTTTGTATTTGGTTTTTAATGAAAATTCTAATACAAATATTTATAGTTTTAATTTGAATAAAAAAGAATCAAAGTTAACTAATATTTTTGAAACAAATTTATCTGAAGCATTAAAAATGAGTGATGCTAAGTTTGATTATGAAAATGACACTATAGATGTATTTAATGGAAATTTATATTTAAAAATCAATAATTCTTTTATAGAATATAATATTTCAAAAGGCAGCTTTAGCAATGTAATTAGTAATACAAATACAGAAGGTTCTATTTCTGGAGAAGTTAATAGTTTTGTAATTGATAAATCTAACAAAAAGGCTTACATATCAGCTAGTATAGCTTCTGAATTAGATGGTGGAGTGGGAGTATATAGTTTCGATTTTGAAACAAGAGAGCTTAATCAGTTAATAACTTTAGAAACTTCAGCAAGTGATTTAATTTTAGGAAATAATGTTTTGGCAATATGTGTTCCAGAATACAAATGCTATTATTTATATAATATGGATGAAGGCCAAGTTTATGAAATAGGAGATGAACATATTACAGAAAAAAAACATGGTATGTTAGGAAAAATAGTTGTTTGTGATGATTTTCTAATATACAATAATGAAGAAAAAATTGTTATGAAGGATTTTGAAGGAAATACTAATAAAGAATTATTTACTATTTCAAATGAAGAAGAAGGCTACTATTATAATATTTCAATGCTTACAGATAATAGTGTTCAAGTAATTGTTGCAACTTATGATTCAGAAGTAAAGCCATATAAAAGTATAATTTTAAATTTAGATACGAATGATATAACAGAAATAGATGAAGTAAATGATATATATTTTAAAATTATAAGAGTAAAATAGAGGTGTAAAAAATGCAAGAATTAATATCTAATTCAAGTGATGAAACAAAGGAAATAGCCAAAAAAATAGCAAGTAACTTAAAAAAAGGTGATGTTATTGTTTTGTCAGGAGAATTAGGAGCAGGTAAAACAAAGTTTACTGAAGGTGTGCTTGAATATTTTGGATTAAATAATGAAATTTCTAGTCCAACTTTTACAATAGTTAATGAATATTCTACAGATGATATAAATATTTATCATTTTGATGTTTATCGTTTAGAAGATATTGATGAATTTTATGCAATTGGTGGAGAGGAGTATTTTGATAAGGGAATTTGCATAATAGAATGGGGAGAAATGCTAGAAGAAATACTTCCTAAAAATTACAAAAAAGTAATTTTTGATAGAGATTTAAAAAATGAAAATAGACGAAAAATAAAATTAGAAAATATATGTTATAAATAAAAGGAGACAAACTATGAAAATTTTGGCAATAGATACATCATCTGAAATATGTGGAGTTGCACTTTTAGAAGATAATAATTTAATACAAGATAATTCATTAAATAATGGAAAAACTCACTCAGAAAATTTAATGATTCTTATTAAAGAAATTTTAGAAAACAATAATGTAGATTTAAAGGATATAGATTTAATTTCTTGTGTAGTTGGTCCAGGTTCTTTTACTGGAATTAGAATAGGTGTATCAACAGTAAAAGCTTTATCTGAAGTTAATCAAATTCCAATTGCTGAGGTTACTTCTTTAGAAACCTTAGCAGAAAATATAGGAAGTGTGAAAACAAAAGTTGCAATGATAGATGCTAGAAATGATCAAGTTTATTGTGGAATTTTTGATGAAAATAATAACTTAATAGAACCATATATTGCAAATAGTATAGAATTTGTAATAGATAAATTAAAGAAATATGAAAATATCGAATTTTCAGGAAATGGTGCAATAAAATTTAAAGAATTAATAACAAAAAAATTAAACAATGTAAAGTTTTGTAATTGCAATGAACAGATTGCCGAAAATGTAGGAAGGATTGGACTAAGAAAGTATAAATTAAATAAAGTGAAAAATGCTGATGAGTTATTACCAATTTATTTAAGAAAATCACAAGCTGAAAGAATGAAAAATAAAGAGGATTAAATATGAAGATTTTTGAAATGAAAAGTGCTGATGTAGATTTAATAAAAGATAAATTAAAATCAGATTTTGATGATTTTTGGAATGAAAATGTTTTAAAACAAGAAGTATTAAGTAATGATACAAAATATATAGTCGCAAAAGAAGAAAATGAAATATTAGGTTTTGCTGGAATATGGATTTCTCCAGTTGATGTTGAACTTATGAATATAGTGGTAAGAAAAGATAAAAGGTGTCAAGGAATAGGAAAAAAATTATTGGAAAAAATAATTGAAATATCTAAAGAAACAAATTTAGAAGTTCTAACATTAGAAGTAAATGAGAAAAATATTCCAGCTAAAATTTTGTATGAAAAATTTGGTTTTAAAGTAGTAGGAATTAGAAAAAAATATTATAAAAATACAGATAATGCTATTTTAATGAATATAAAATTAAATTGAATATTTTTTCTTTTAATGTAACATAATTATAATAGAAAAATTTCAAAAAAAGATTGCTATTTTTTATTGTTTGATATACAATTCCATTATAAATATTTATACATATAATACGGAGGAAAAGATACAAATGAGAAATAAAAATGAACTAACAGCCAAAGATTTAAAAGATATTTGCAATCCAAGTCAGTTTAAATTTGAAACTACAAAAGAAATAGAAGATTCAAGTAGTTTGATTTATGGTCAAGAAAGAGCCATGAAGGCAATGCAATTTGGTTTAGACATTGATATAAAAGGCTACAATATATATCTTGAAGGAACAACTGGAGTTGGTAAAACAGTATATACTAAAAAAACTCTTGAAGCAAGAGCTTTAAAGGAAAAGGTTCCGAATGATTGGTGTTATATTTATAATTTTGAAAATCCAAATGAACCAATAGCAGTTAGTTTTCCAGCTGGTCAAGGAAAAGTATTTAAAAATACAATGGAGTCCTTCGTAAAAGATATTAGAAAAGATATAAAGAAAACCTTTAATAATGATGACTTTGAAAAAGAAAAAAAGACTATAAAGCAAGAATATGATGCTAAAAGAGAGAAATTATTAGAACAATTAAATAAAAGGACAATGGTACAAGGATTTCAAGTTCAATCAACTGCAAATGGTGTATATATGATGCCAGTTTTAGATGGTAAACCTTTGGGAGAAGAGGAATTTGAAGCTTTAGACGAAAATATAAAAAAGGATTTTGAAGAACGTTCTAGTTTAGTTCAAGAGCAAGTATTTGAAGCACTATCTGCAATGAAGGCAATTGAAAAAGAGGCAGAGAAAAAAATAGAAGAATGGCAAGCAAATATTGCACTTCTAACAATTAATGTTCATGTAAATTCTATAAAAGCTAATTATAAGAGAAATAAAAAAATAAGTAATTATTTAGAAGGAATAAAAAAGGATATTTTAAAAAATATCTCAGCATTTTTAGCACCAGAACCTGATGAGAAAACACCACAATTACCAAACCAAAGACCAGAAGTAACTGCACCATGGTTAAATTATCGAGTTAATTTATTTGTAGATAATAGCAGATTACAAGGTGCACCAGTAATTATGGATAATAATTATTTATATAATAATATATTTGGTGGAATTGAATATGAAAATCATTATGGTGCAATTAGAACAGATTTTACAATGTTAAAACCTGGTTTATTACATCAAGCAAATGGTGGATATATTGTATTTCAGGCTAAAGATTTAATGAATAATCAAGCTTGTTATGAAGCTTTAAAGAAGGCATTAAAAATTCAACAGCTTGGGATAGAAACTGTTGTGGATAATCACTCAACAATGGTTATGGTTTCATTAAAACCAGAGCCAATTCCAATAAAATTAAAAGTTTTATTAATAGGAAGTTCAGATATATATCATACTTTGCTTTCTTATGATCAAGATTTTAGAAAACTATTTAAAATAAAAGTAGAATTTGAAGATGATGCTCCAAAAACTGCTGAAAATATTGAAAGATTAGCAAACTTTGTACGTAATTTCTGTATTCAAGAAGAAATTATAGATTTAGATAAAGAAGCAGTTGCAAAAGTGGTGGAATTTGCTTCGAAAATTGCAGGTGATAAAGAAAAAATTTCAACACATTTTAATGCTATAAATGAAGTTGTTGGAGAAGCTGCAACATGGGCAAAGCTTGATAAAGCTAAAATTGTAACAAGGCAGTATGTAGAAAAAGCATTAGCAGAAAGAATTGAAAGAATTAAAAAATATGATGATAAATATTTGGAAATGGTAAAAGATCAGACTTTATTAATAGATACTGATGGAAGAAAAATAGGTCAAATAAATGGTTTAACTGTAATAACTATTGGAGACTATGCGTTTGGAAAACCAGCCAAAATAACTGCAAATACTTATATGGGAGAAGCTGGAGTTGTTAATATAGAAAGAGAAATTGATATGTCTGGCTCTTCACATTCAAAAGGTGTGTATATTTTAACAGGTTATTTAGGTCAGCAATTTGCACAAGAATTTTCACTTGCTGTAACAGCTAGTATTTGTTTTGAGCAGTTATATGGTGGAGTTGATGGAGATAGTGCATCAAGTACTGAATTATATGCAATACTTTCGAGTTTGTCTGAAATCCCAATAAATCAATCCATTGCGGTTACAGGTTCTGTAAATCAAAAAGGTGAAATACAACCAATTGGTGGTGTAAATGAGAAAATTGAAGGTTTCCATCAAATTTGTAAATTAAGAGGATTAAATGGCGAACATGGAGTTATTATTCCAATTCAAAATGTAAGAAATTTACATTTATCAGATGAAGTTATAGATTCTGTAAGAAAAGGAAAATTTCATATTTATGCAGTATCTACAATAGATGAAGGAATTGAAATTCTTACTGGTGTACCAGCTGGAAAAATGGATAAAAATGGCAATTTCCCAATGGGAACTATAAATTATTTAGCAAAAGAAAAGCTTAAAAAGTATTCAAAGGCAAGTAAAAAAACTAATAATTAAATAAAGCAAATGGAGAAAAATTCTTATGGGAATGTCATTAGAAGAATATAGAAATTTAATACAAAATGATTTTAAAACTAAAAATCCATATAGACAATTTCAAGGAAAAGTAAATCACGCAATTGGAAATGATTTTGAAAAACAAGTAGAATCAATATGTGAGGTTTACGAATTAAATAATCTTGCTAGAATAGAGAAAACTCCTGAACCTATGAAAATTTTACGTCATATAGAAAATGGTCATTTTGAAACAGTTTTTACAAAATCTGCTCAACCAGATTTTAAAGGAACAATTAAAGGTGGTAGAACAGTAGTTTTTGATGCAAAATTTACAGAATCAGATAGGATAAGATTTTCAGCACTTAGTGATTTTCAAAGGGAAACACTATTGAAATATGATGGGTTAGGGGCAATTTCATTTGTTTTAGTTGGTTTTATGAATGATAATATTTATAAAGTAGATATAAAAACTTGGAATAAAATGAAAGAGATTTTTGGTAGAAAATATATTACGCAAATTGAATTAGATGAATTAAATTTAAAAGCTAAAACTGTAAGTGCAGGTTTTATAGATTTTTTAGGAATAGTATAATAAAAATAACGAATTATTAAAGTTTTTTTAATAATTCGTTATTTTTATTGCAAAAAAGAGAAATATATTATATAAATTTAATGATGTATATTGAATTTGATTGCAAGAAGCAAGAAAGGAAAATATTATGGAGATTTTAAAAGTTGAAAATTTATGTAAAACTTATGGAAAAGGTGAAAATGAAGTTAAAGCAGTAGATAATATGTCTTTTTCTGTTGAAAAAGGTGAGTTTGTTGCTATAGTAGGAAGTTCTGGAAGTGGTAAATCAACACTTTTACATTTAATAGGAGGTGTAGATAAACCTACATCTGGTAAAGTTTTTATAAATGGTAATGATATATATAGTTTTAATGATGACAAGTTAGCAATATTTAGAAGGAGAGAAGTGGGGCTTATTTATCAATTCTATAATTTAATTCCAATATTAAATGTTGTTGAAAATATAACTCTTCCAGCAGATTTAGATGGAAAAAAAGTAGATAGTGAGAAGCTTGAGGAATTATTAAAAACTTTAGGTTTAGAAGATAGAAAAAAACATTTACCAAATCAATTATCTGGTGGTCAACAACAAAGAGTTTCTATTGGTAGAGCAATTATAAATTCACCAAGTATTATGCTTGCTGATGAACCTACAGGAAACTTAGATAGTAAAGCATCAGAAGAAATAATAAATCTTCTTAAACTTTCAAATAAAAAGTATGGGCAAACTTTAATTGTAATTACTCATGATGAAAAAATTGCTATGGAAGCAGATAGAATTATTAAAATTGAAGATGGCAAAATAAAACCTTAAAATTCTAAGAAAGGAAAAAATTTTTAGATGAAAGTTTTAAATGAAATAACATTAAGAAATATAAAAATGAATAAAAAAAGAACGGCAGTTATAGTTATTGGAGTCATTTTATCTACAGCTTTAATTTGTGGAGTAGCTGGAATAGTAACTAGTTTCTGGAATTCGATGATAGAATATACAAAAATGAATAATGGGGATTATCATACTACTTTTTATAATGTTCCAAAAGATGAAATAAAAAATATAGAAAATAATAAAAATGTCGAAAAGATATATGTTTCAGAAGAATTAGGATATAGTTATTTAAAGGGAAGTGAAAATGAATATAAACCATATCTAAGTATAGTTTCAATGAATGATGATTATTTAGATAATATGGGAATATCATTAAAAGAAGGTAGATTTCCAGAAAATAATAATGAAATAGTTATTTCAAGTCATATAAAGGAAAATGGTGGGGTAAATTATAAAATTGGAGATGAACTTACATTAGATATTTCAGATAGATTAACTACAGATGGAAAGAAGCTTGATCAAAATGATAGTTTTGAAGAATATTCTACTGAAACTTTAAAACCAAAATATACAAAAACTTTTAAGATAGTAGGAATTGTTTATAGACCAAATTATTGTATAGAAGATTATGAAGCACCTGGATATACTGTTATAACAAAAATGACTGAAATAAAAGATAATGCCAATGTTTCTGTTTTATATAAAAATATAAAAAATATGGAAAAAACACTTATTGAAATAACAGGAATGGAGCCTGTAGAAAATAATAAAGTATATTATGGAGAGTTAATAAATTATTCAGGTTTTGAGAAAAATTATGCAAATTCAAAGTATAAAATTATGTTTAATAAAAGTTTACTTGCTTATGAAGGAGATAACTTAAATGATAGTACAAGAGATATGATAATGAACATTGCAGGAGTTGTAATTTTTATAATATTAGTTAGTAGTGTATTTGTAATTAGAAATGGTTTTGCAATTTCTGTAACTGAGAGATTTAAAATTTATGGAATGCTTGCAAGTGTTGGAACAACTAAAAAACAACTTAAAAAAACAGTTTATTTTGAAGGCATTATTATTGCAATTATTGGTATTCCAATTGGTATAATTTCAGGAATCTTTTCAATTTGGATATTACTAAAAATAGTAAATTATATTTTAGCAGATTTATTAAATGGCTTTTCTTTTACATATAAGATTTCAGTATTAGCAATTTTAGTTAGTGTAGTGATTTCATTATTAACTATTTTCTTATCTTGTGTATCATCAGCTAGAAGGGCTTCGAAAATTTGTCCAATGGATCTTATTAGAAGTACAAATGATATAAAGCTTAAACCTAAAAAATTAAAAAGTCCTAAAATTATAAAAAAGATTTTTGGAATTGGAGGAGATATTGCATATAAAAATTTGAAAAGAAGTAAGAAAAAATACAGAACAACAGTTATTTCAATTGTTGTGAGTATAGTAGTTTTTATTGTAACGTCTTCATTTATTGAATATGGATTTAATTTAGGAAGTTTGTATTATAAAAAACAAGATTATAATATTTCGGTACTTAGTTATGCAAGTGCAAGTAATAATGAAGCTGAAAAAGTGTATAAACAAATTGTTAAGCTTGATAATGTAGAAGAATTTTCAATTAATAAAATAGATTATTTACAAATATCTGAAAGTGAATATCTATCAGATTTTGCTAAAAAAGTTTACAAAAATTATAAGATAAGTATGGAAGAAGCAAATTTATTTCCAATAGAAATTTTAGCAGTTGGAGAAAAAGCATATAAATCATATTTAAAAGAATTAGGTTTAAAATATGAAGATACAAAAGATAAAGCAATTTTATATGATACATATATTTTACATGATGAAAAAACTGGTAAAAAGGAAGAAGGAAAATTATACAATTTAAAGGCGGGAAATACTGTAAAAGGAAAAATAAATGATAATGATGTAGAAATAAATATTATAAAAAATACAAAAAAATTGCCATTTTCAATGAGTAGATATTTAGGAGAAAGTTTTAGTGGTATCTTAATTGTAAGTGATGAATTTATTAAGAATATTGGCTTTGAAGGTCATTCAAATCTTTATATAAATTCAAATAATGCTAATGAATTGGAAAAAGATATAAAAGCAATGTTGGAGGAAGAAGAATTAGATGGTGCAATTAGTATAAATAACGAGGAAAGAGAAGCAAAACAAATGAATGCAATGGTTTTAGTAATTTCAATATTCTTATATGGTTTTATCGCAGTTATAACTTTAATTGGAGTAACAAATATATTTAACACAATAACTACAAATATGAAACTTAGAAGTAAAGAATTTGCTAATTTAAAATCAATTGGAATGACTAAAAAGGAATTTAATAGGATGGTTCAATTAGAAAGTATTTTTTATGGTTTGAAATCTCTAATTATTGGTATACCAATTGGGTTAGTCCTTTCATATATATTGTATAAAGCTTTTTCAGTTGGTTATATTATGGATTTTGTATTGCCATGGATGGCTATGTTAGTGGCAATTTTATTTGTTTTAATAGTAATTGGAATTATAATGAAATATTCATTAAATAAGATTAATAAGCAAAATATAATTGAAACAATTAGGGACGAAAATTTATAAATTGTTTTAGAAAAAATGGTGAATATTTTAGTAAAATTTGCTCATAATAAATTTGAAAATAATGAAATGGGTTTATAGATAAATCCTTAAAAATCTAAATACATTTTATATAAGGAATATATTATGAGTGATAGAGAAAAAATAGATTTTGAAAATAATAAATCTGAACACATTGATAGAAAGACAGATTTTAATTCTGTTGAAAAAATAGATGTAGAAGATGCAACAGAATATGGAGAATTTATACCTTCGTTTTATCAATGGAATACTTTAGAGGATCAAAAAAAGATAGTTAATAGATTGCAAAATATAACAGATAAGAAAGAAAATAATAAAAAGAAATAATTTAACTAGGAGATATTGTAAATGGATGAAATACGAAATGAATTATTAAAATTAGCTGATGATAAATATAGAAATTTTAATAAAAGTTTATGTCCAGATACCAACAGAAAGATGCTTGGAATACGTATACCACAAATTAGAAAATTAGCATTAAAAATAATAAAAGAATATGATTGGAGAATGTGGGTAAAAAATGAATCAAATGAAGAATTTTTTGAAGAAGTGATTTTAGAAGGATTTGTGATTGCTTATTCTAAAGTTGATTTTGAAGAGAAAATACCTTATATAGAAAATTTTATACCTAAAATAGACAGTTGGGAAATTAGTGATACTTTCGTTCCAACACTAAAATTGAAAGAAAAAGATTTAGAAAAAGCATGGAAATTTATTTTACCTTATACAAAATCCCAAAATGAGTTTGATGTCAGGTTTGCTGTTATAATGATGTTAGATTATTTTATTACAGAAAATTATGTTGATAGAATAATAAAAGAGCTAGATGAAATAAAACATGATGGATATTATGCAAAGATGGGAGTGGCATGGTGTTTAGCAGAAATAGGAATAAAGTTTAATGATAAAGCAATGAATTATTTGAAGTCGAAAAATAATTTAGATAAATTTACATATAATAAAACTTTACAAAAAATGATAGAATCTAGGAGAATTACAAGCAAGCAGAAGGATATATTAAGAAGTATGAAAATTTAATAACTTAAGCTTATTATTGTTCGTCATAACGTAACAAAAACACGATAATCAGTATGCTTATTTTAGCAGGAGTATCTTTGAATGCGATAATAGGAGATAATGGGATAATAACGAAGGCACAGGAAGCAAATGTTCAGAATTCAATTGCGAGTTTGGAAGAATTTTTGCAATTAAAATATACAGAAAATTATGAGAAAATGGCAGAATATAAAAGCAAAATAGAAGGATTAACAAATGTATGTTCAGATTATTTTTATATACCTTCTAAAGAAGGAATAGGTGGTTTAAGATATGTGATAGATAGTGATGGACATGCACTTTATTTAATAAAAAAATCTGGTTTACCAGAAGATATAAAAGAAGGTTTAATTGGAGGAGATGCAGGAGAAGGAACATACACAGATTATCAAAGCTTAAATGATGTGTATGGTGTAACTTCAAATTTAAAAGTTTATTATTGCTCTAAAGGAGCAGATAGCATGAAAGGTTTGGCTAAAGAGAGTTTGGATAAAGATAATCCAGAAAGAACAGTATTTGAATCAACTTCTAGTATGGGTAAAAATTTACAACATTATGATACAAACGGAGATGGAATAATTAATGCAGAAGAAAGTAAAAATGTAACGGAATTAACAATTACAAACGATTCAGGGATTACGTCTTTGAGTGATTTATATAATTTAACAAGCTTGAAAGAGTTGATATTAGATGGTACTATTTTGAATGATTTGAATGGTATAGATAAATGTTCGCAATTAAATTATGTCTATTTTAAAAATTATAGTACAGATGATATTGCTATAAAGGATTATTCTGCATTAAATGGTGTAAAAAATTTAACATATCTATATTTTTATAATTCATCAAATAAGCAGATAAGAGATTTATGTGAAAGTATTAGAGATACTGATTTTGCTAAATTGGAATATCTTAGAGTGATGGGATATTATGACGATTTTGCATTAGAAGAAAAGAGACATGATATGAGATATCGTGTTCGGAGATAAAAGTAGAAGTAATGTGACAGATTTATCACCTTTTTCATATTTATCGAAACGGTACGAAGAATTCTATAAAATATATATGGATGAATCACAATAAAATTACAGATATTAGCTTTCTATCTGGGTTTGAGAACTTGTATGAATTATTTATGCCGTATAATGATGTTTCGAGTTTCAAGGGTTTAGAAACTTCGAAGGATTTAGTTTATTTGATTGCTTATGGTAACAATCTTAGTGGTGCGTCTGTTGGTTCTGATTCCTCGGGTGTGGATTGCCTACAGTCTTTGGAGGTAATGGAGAATTTATACTATTTGGATTTGAGTTTAAATACTCATTTAGTGCATACTGGTTGTTTGAAACGGCTGTAAGGGTTTAAGATACTTAGCTTTGAGTGGTTGCTTGGAATTAGATTTTGACGATTTAACTAATGTGAAAAATATATTTCTTTCCTGTCTTGAATACCAGTTAGAAAGTAAGTATTCATTTGCTATTTTATCTGACACTACTCGTATATTGGACTTACGCGATCGAGTTTTAACTATTAATCAGTTTAGAAGTTTAAAAAGTTTGACTGGTTTAACTTATTTGAATTTGAAGAATTGTAAGATTTCTCGGTGAGAGTGGAGGTCAATTATCTCAGACTGAATTAAATAGTATATGTAATGAAGTTTTTTCTTGTTTGACAAGTCTTAACAAATTTTCAATTAATGGTTTTTCGAACTTGACTGACTGTAGTTTTTTATCTAAGTTAAGTAATTTGATGTATTTTGATGCTAGAAATAGCGGATTAAGTACTGAAGGAGAGGATGGCAAAACACTAAGTAATTTGAATAAATTAACTAAAATTACATGTATTGGAATTAATTCTGATAGTATTGATTTATCAAAATTAGAAGAAACAGTTAGCAGATTAAATGGAATAGGTGATGGAAGTATTTTTGATATAAATGCGTGTGGACTGATTTGTGATAGAAAGAATATTTTGGATACTTTATCAAAGTGTACAAAAATAACACGTCTAGTGCTGGGAATGCAACGGAGAGGGTACTATAAATGAAAGGAGTTGGACATTAGATTTATCGAAGTGTACTTCATTGGTGGAATTTCGAATGCATGCTGCTTCAGTGAAAAATATTATTTTACCAGTTTCAATTAAAAAGGTATCAACTCGTATGAATGGCTCGTTATGTTTAGTTTTTCAGAACAACACACAGTTGGATAACCTTCTTATTGATCGTGCTTCAACTACGGATTTTGATTCTATTATGAATGATTTAAATACTAAAAATGTTAAAATAAACCATTTGGAACTAATGATGGTAGAATCTAGTAATAAAGACGTTACTCGTAATGTGTTAAAAAATGTGAATAGATTAGATACATATAGTGACAGTTGGAGTAAAAAATACAATTTTGAATTTTTGGATGCATTAAAAGATGTTGACGAATGTAGTATAGAAACTTTTAGATTGTATTATAGTGATCGTATAAATTTAGATTTTTTGAGTAAACTTTCTTCATTAAAAACTCTTATTGTTGGTACATCAGATGTTTCGAATATTGATGGAATTCAGAATTTAAAAAGACTTGAAGATATAAGTTTGACTGGGAATAAAATTACAGATATTACTGCTTTAACTAATTTAGTCAAATGTAAGAATTTGATTTTGAATAATAACAAAATTTCAAGTGTTCTTCCATTGAGTAATATGAATGAATTAGTTTCTTTGGAGATTGAAAATAATGCTATTTATGATACATCATATGGACAGTCGAATTTAGAAGTTTTAGCTAACTTAAATAAATTTGGAAAATTGAAAACTTTAAAAATAGCGGGGAACTTTTTTACTAACTTTGATTTGGTGTCTAATTTAAATTGGACTGATTGGTCTGGATTTAATAATAAATAAAGAATACAAAGTTAATATTTTGAGAATAGTGAATTAGGAAAAATATTTCCTAACTCACTATTTTTTTATTTCTTTAAAATTTACATAAATATAAATAAAATAGTAAAAATCTCAAATTAATTGAAATTAGTGGAAAAAGTATTGATTGTATTTTTGATAATTAAAAACATATTAAAAAAATATTTGCTGTATTATAAGCACTTACATGAATTATTAGTTTACATAAAAAAAAAAAAAAAACGACTTACGTTCACAAAGTGTTTAAATAC
>CANRQI010000003.1 GCA_947632835.1 uncultured Clostridia bacterium | reverse complement strand
ATTGGTCCATCAGCTGCAGAAACAACTAATATAGCACCATCCATTTGAGCAGCACCTGTAATCATGTTTTTAACATAATCAGCATGTCCTGGACAGTCAACATGTGCATAGTGTCTATTTTCTGTTTCATATTCTACGTGAGCTGTATTAATTGTAATTCCTCTTGCTTTTTCTTCTGGAGCTCCGTCAATTTGATCGTAAGCTGTGTATTGAGCTTTACCTAATAAACCTAAATATTTAGTAATAGCTGCTGTTGTTGTTGTTTTACCATGGTCAACATGTCCGATAGTACCAATGTTAACGTGTGGTTTTGTTCTTTCAAATTTTGCTTTTGCCATTTGAAATTCCTCCTTAAAATTTTATTATTTATTTTTACTTAAAGTTAATGACATTTTTATACTTTTATAAAAAATATACCTCTTAACCTATTTAACCTTTTTTCACTTGCATTGTACACTATAATTGTAAAAATTGCAAGGTTTTTTATTAATTAATTCGCAAACTCGCTTCATCGTCCACTGGACGCGCTCGTTTACTCATCTTTTTTCATTCTTGATGAAACTATGTTATCAAGAATTGATTTTGGAACTTCTTCATAATGAGAAGGTTCCATAGAATATGTTCCTCTACCTTGTGTTTTAGAACGTAAATCTGTTGCATATCCAAACATTTCTGAAAGTGGAATAAATGCACGAATTTCTTGCATTCCATCTACACCTTCCATACCTTCCATTCTACCACGTCTAGAGTTTACATCTCCAATAACATCTCCCATGTACTCCTCTGGAACTGTTATTTCAACCTTCATAATTGGCTCTAATATAACAGATTTTGCTTGTTTACATCCTTCTTTGAATGCCATAGAACCTGCTATTTTAAATGCCATTTCTGAAGAGTCAACATCATGGTATGAACCATCAACTAAAGTAGCTTTAAAGTCAATAACTGGATATCCAGCTAATATACCACTTTCAGCTGCTTCTCTAATTCCTTCTTCAACTGGTTTAATATATTCTTTTGGAACAACACCACCAACGATTTTGCTCTCAAATTGAATACCAGTTCCAGGTTCTAATGGTTCCATTTCTAACCATACATGACCATATTGTCCTCTACCACCAGATTGACGAATGAATTTACCTTCAACTCTAACACTATTTCTAATAGTTTCTTTGTAAGCAACTTGTGGTTTACCTACATTACATTCAACTTTAAATTCTCTCTTTAATCTATCAACAATAATGTCTAAGTGTAATTCACCCATACCAGCAATAATAGTTTGACCTGTTTCATGATTTGTATATGTTTTAAATGTTGGATCTTCTTCAGCAAGTTTTGCTAAAGCAATTCCCATTTTCTCTTGAGCAGCTTTATCTTTTGGCTCAATAGCTATATCAATAACTGGCTCTGGGAATTCCATTGATTCCAATATAACAGGATTATTCATATCGCATAAAGTATCACCTGTTGTTACTTCTTTTAAACCAACAGCTGCAGCAATATCACCACTATAAACTTTATCTATATCTTCTCTGTGATTTGAGTGCATTTGTAAAATTCTACCAATTCTCTCTTTTTTGTCTTTGCTAGAATTTAATACTGTTGAACCTGATTCCAATGTTCCTGAATATACTCTAAAGAAGCATAATTTTCCAACAAATGGGTCTGTTGCAATTTTAAATGCTAAAGCTGAAAATGGTTCTGTATCAGAAGTTTTTCTTTCAACTTCATTTCCATCTAAATCAACACCTTTAATATGTGCTATATCAAGTGGTGATGGCATATAATCTACTATAGCATCTAATAATTCTTGAACACCTCTATTTTTATAAGAAGAACCACAAGTTACAGGAACTATTTTATTAGTTATTGTTCCTAAACGTAAACCTTTTTTAATTTCTTCTTCAGAAATTGCTTCTCCTTCTAGGTATTTCATCATTAATTCTTCATCTTGTTCACAAGCAGACTCTACCATTTTTTCATGATATTCTTGTGCCATTTCCTTCATATCTTCAGGAATATCTGTTTCTTCAACTTCTTTTCCTAAATCATCTTTATGAATAAATGCTCTCATTTTTATTAAATCAACTATACCTTTGAATGTATCTTCAGCACCAATTGGTAATTGAACTGGAACTGCATTTGCATGTAATCTATTTTTTAATTGTTGTACACAAAGCATAAAATCTGCACCAGTAATATCCATTTTATTTACATATACCATTCTTGGTACACTATATTTATCGGCCTGTCTCCAAACTGTTTCTGTTTGTGGTTGAACACCACCCTTTGCTGCTAATACAGTTACAGCACCATCTAATACTTTTAATGATCTTTGAACTTCAACTGTAAAATCAACGTGTCCTGGTGTATCAATAATATTAATTCTATTATCATTCCAGAAACAAGTTGTAGCTGCTGAAGTAATTGTTATACCTCTTTCTTGCTCTTGAACCATCCAGTCCATAGTAGCAGCTCCATCATGAACTTCACCGATTTTATGAGTTTTACCTGTATAGAATAAAATTCTTTCTGTTGTAGTAGTTTTTCCTGCATCTATATGAGCCATTATTCCTATATTTCTTGTTCTCTCTAATGGGTAAGCTCTTTTATCAGCCATCTTTTTATCCTCCATCCTTTTATAATGTGCAAATGCTTTATTTGCCTCTGCCATTTCTAGAATTTATAATGTGCAAATGCTTTATTTGCTTCTGCCATTTTATGTGTATCTTCTTTCTTCTTGAATGCTCCACCGTTTCCGTTTACTGCATCAAGAATTTCACCAGCTAATTTTTCAGACATTGTTTTTTCATGTCTTTTTCTACTATATAATACTAGCCATCTTAAACCTAAAGTTTGACGTCTTTCAGGTCTAATTTCTAATGGAACTTGGTATGTTGCTCCACCAACACGTCTAGCTTTTACTTCTAAAACTGGCATAATATTTTCTAGAGCTGCTTCAAATACTTCTAATGGGTCTTTTTGTTCTTTTTCCTTTATTATGTCAAAAGCACCATATACTATACTTTGAGCAACTGTTTTTTTACCATCTAACATTATATTATTAATTAATTTTGTAACAATTTTACTATTATATAATGGATCTGGTAAAACTTCTCTTTTAGCTATAAAACCTCTTCTTGGCACTATTCTTCACTCCTTTTCATTATATCTAATTTTTTAAGTAATAAGTATTAAAAAATACCTAAAAGTTACTCTGGAAAGACTATTTCACTCTCCCGTAATAGTGCCTTTAAATTTATATCTATATTAAATTCAATTAAAATTGAATGATACTTCTTTTAAAAACACTATTTACTAAAATACATAAAACGTAAAAAAATAAAATTAAAAAAATATTATTTTATTTTTTTGGACGTTTAGCTCCATATTTAGATCTAGCTTGCATTCTATCTTTAACACCAGCTGTATCTAAAGTTCCTCTAATAATATGGTATCTAACACCAGGTAAATCTTTAACCCTTCCACCTCTTATTAAAACAACACTGTGTTCTTGTAAGCTATGACCTTCTCCTGGAATATAAGAAGTAACTTCATATCCATTTGAAAGCTTAACCCTAGCAACTTTTCTTAAAGCTGAATTAGGTTTCTTAGGTGTAACTGTTTTAACTACTGTACATACACCTCTTTTTTGTGGTGCTCTATTATCAGTTTGGATTTTTTTTCTAGAATTGTATCCTTTTTGTAGAGCAGGAGCTGTAGATTTTGTAGTTGATGTTTTTCTACCTTTTCTAACTAATTGGTTAATTGTTGGCATATTTTCTTGTTCACCTCCTTAAATAAATATAGCGCTAATGTAAAATTATCGAATTTACATTAACGCATAGTATTTTATCACCTTTTTTCCATAAAGTCAATGAATTTTCTTCTTTTAGTTTCGGTGTTTTTTATTTTTCTATTATTTTTACTTTATGTTCTTCAGTAGGTTCAGATTTTGTATATGATACCATTAATTCTGGTGATACATTTTTTCTAACTATAGTAATTCCTGATGCATCTTCTTGTTGAGAATTATCAACTTCAATTTTTATATTTTTTTGACTTCCAGCAGAAGTCCATATTGAACTCAAATTAACTGTAACATTTGAATTACTAGGTTCTGCATCAAGTTTTAACAATTTCGAATTATTATTGTTAAAAGCTTGATCGATTTGTCTAATATTTAATACTGTATTTTCTTTTACTTTTTTCATTTCTAAAAATGTTATTGCATTGTTCTCAGAATCAACAATTTTATTTCCAGTAATTGATGTACCATTACTTTTAACAGAACTATCTATTTCTTCATTTCCATCTACTTCTTGATTAAATTTCACGTAAGTAGAAGTATTATTATCACCATTAAAAGTATTATAAAATAATGCTGAATCCGGGTCAGTTACATCATAATATAATATACTATCAAAGTTACCTGATTCAATATTATATTGCACCTGATTAGAATCAAATTCTGTTCCTTTAATTGTTATTACATGAGAATTTTCTTCTACCACATTATTTGAACCAACTATTTTAATATGATCAAATATAACTTTATTACCAGTTATTTCTATAATTCCTTTCAAAGTACCTTTTATTTCTGTTGTACCTGAACTTGAACCAGTAATAATAAGTTCACTTTTAGATATAACTAATTTATTTTTCAACTCTATTTCACCATTTACAACAATAGTTTTAATCTCTGATTTATCTAAAGCTTGTTTTAATTCTTCCTCATTTGCTACTACCTGAACATGATCCTTATATGTAGCAGTATATCCAGAACTAAATGAAACTTCGTTTTTACTTATATCAGAAACTGGAATTTGACCTTTAGAATATACTTTATTGTTTCCATTCCATTGAGATAAAGTATAATTTGTATTATTAGTTTCATAATAATTAATATATTTAATATCTTCTGGTTCATCTAAAAATTGCTTTCCAGATTCTTTATCATGATAAATGATGTATGAAAGTGGTATGTAAGTAATAGCTCTATTAGCACTATAAGCAACTCTTATCCATCTATTTGCTACATTACTATCTAAATAATAATGTTTATAATTATAATTTGCTTTTTCTTGTTTTTCATCACCAATTATAGTCGCATCAAATTCTGTTTTTGATCCATTATATTTTTTTATTTCTTCAACATTTGTTGGTTTTAATAAACTTTCTGATACATTTACATTAACTGTAGTACCATTTTCTGCTCTAAGTAATGGTTTCATATATTTTTCATCATTATAAATAAATCCATTACCAGTAAATGAACCATTTGATTTTACTTCAATACCAGCTCCTTCTTCTTTGCCTTCGGCAATTCCAGTAAAATCAATTTTTTCAGAAATAACCGAAGCAGAACTTTCAACTGTAATAGCTGTTTTGGCTTTTCCTTTTAATTTTATATCCTTAATATTAATATTATTTCCTTTTACATCAAAAATAGTATTTATATCTGTTCCATTAGCAGTTAAAGTTTTATTATCTTCATTTGAAGATTTAATTACTAAATTATTAGTTGTAACATCATGTGTATGTGTAACTTCAAAATCATTTACTATATCAATACATTTTACTGCAGAATTTTTTAAAGCACTTTCTAATTCTGTTTCATTACTAACAGTTGCAATTTCTGTTTCAAACTTAAATGTATATTTAAGTTTTGTTTCATCTGATAGTTTAACAGAATTATCTAAATTTCCTACTTCTAAAGCAAATGTATTTCCAAGTACAGCCATTTTATTTAAAGTCATATCTTGTTCCTTATCATCACCACCCAATACATCAGTAAATAATGCCTTTGCACCTGTTTGAATTTTTTCTTTTAAAGTAGTTCCTTCTAAATCTAAACTAATAGATTGTACTTCATTATTGGTTCCATCTTTGGTAAATACTATCTTTTTACCTCCATATGAAAGAGTAATATCTTTTATTTCTCCTCTTTGAAGAATAAAAGCAATTGTACCTGGTATTGAAGTGTTATTCATTTCACTTAATTTTGTAGTAGAATCTAATACTTTAAATGTTATAACATCTTCTACTTTTGAAATTTCAAATATATTTGAATAGTCTTCAGTAATTTCTGATTCTTCATCTGCTAAATCTTTAACCACATCTGCTAAAAATGTATCAACATCTATTGTCCAATGAGCTTTTAATATAATATCTTCATTTTTATTTGTTGTATAATTATTATCACCTAATATGAATGGGACTTCTGAATTATCTGATACGTTATACCAATAATCAAATTTATGATATGAATAATTTTTTTCTGTAAGTTGTGGAGCTATTAACGGATCAATACCTTCCCCTTGATAAATTATTTCATCTTCTTTTACTATTTTCCCTTCTGCTTCATCAAAGTATTCAAAAGTTACTTTATTTTCAGTTTGAAATTGCAATTCATCATATTTAATTGTATATTCACATGGTAAGAAATCTGCTCCAGTATGTTGTTCTTCATTAAATGTTCCATCAAAATCTATTGAATATTTAATTTCTTTTTGACTTTCATTTAGTTTAAATAGAACTAATACCCAACCTTGTGAATATTCATCTGGTGTAGGTATATATACTTTCTCATTTCCTTCTTCATCATGCAAAATTAATGTCCAACTATTTTTATAATCACTCAAATAATCTTCATTAGGCATTGAAATTTTAATAGGAACAAAATATCCTTCATTATTTTTAAAACCTGCTTCACTATTTAATGTTTGTTGTTTAACACTACCTTTTATACCTTCCTTATATGGCTCTCTATCCTCTTGTTCATTATTTATTTTTATTTCTAATTTTTCACCAGTTTCAAATTTATATCCATAATCTTCTAATTCTTGTTTTTCTTTTGAATTATTTTCTAAATCTTTAGATTTAATTATATTAAAATCTACATCATCTAACGAATTACTTTGAAATACTAAATCACTATAATCAATTGTTACTGTATATGGTGCATATTCTTCACTTTTTCCATCTAAATCAACAGTAATTTCAAATTCTTTTGTCTTTTCAGATGGCACTAAATATTTTAAAATATAAAGTTCTTTTGAAGTATCAAAATCATTTCCTGTAACTGTCTGAAAATTTTTATCATCTCCCTCAGAATCTAAGAATTTAACAGTTATTTTATTTGTATTTTCACTATAGCTATCAGGTGCTTTTACTAACTTAAGTAGTAATCCTAAATAATAATCATTTTCAGAAGATTGTAATGGATCATGTTGACTTTCCCATTCATTATCATAAAATATTGGAAGCACACCTGTCACTTTGTAACGACTAGGAGATTCTTCTTCAAATTTCGTATAATATCCTTCTTTTTCTAACCAACCATAATCATCAAATTTTGTTTTTTTGTCTTCATTAATTCCACTTACTGTAAACATTGAAGATTTTTCAAATATTACTCCACAATAATTAAGTGTATAATATGTAGGTAAATATTCATTTCCATCTCCGTCCCAATCTACTTTAAAGTATAATTTTCTATCACAAGTACAATCACTTGTACCATTTTTACATTCGTCAGAACATTTTGTACAATTTGTTGTATTTGCATCAAATCTTTTTAATATTGTTAAATTATTTTCATTATCAAATTCATCTGGTTTAAATGTTTTTATTACATTACTATCACTTTCATCTTGTTCTATATCTTTTATATTAGATATTTTTATTTTAGATTTATCTACACCTTTTGGTGCTTTAAATGTAAAATCAAAATAAAATCCATCTTCATTACCTTCGCCAAAAGCATTTTGACTAATTAATTTTTGTTCAACTAATTTTCCTTTTAACTTTCCATTTTCTAATGTAATTTCTTGTTCATCTGGTTTTGTATATCCCCATTGTGAAAATGTATCTTTATCTTCTTTACTAGCACTATTTAAAGAAACATTAGGTTCTGATTCAACTTGAAGTTTTAATTCACTCCAATCTACTGTTAATGTATATGGTGCATATTCTTTTGAACTTTCTCCATCTAAATCAACTGTAACATCAAATGTTTTTTTAGTATCATTAGGGTCAATATATTTCAAAACAAATATCTCATTATTTTCACCAAAATCATTTTTAGTTATAACATTATCATTTTCATTATTATGCACAAATTTTACTATTATAGAACTATTACCAGAAGTATTTATAGATGAATCATTTATTTTTAATTTGAATCCTAAGTAATATCCTTTTCCATCTTTATCAAAAGGAATATCTTCACCTGTAAATTCTGATTCATCAAATATTGTAATTAATCCTGTAAGTTTTACTGTATAATTATTTTGTGATTCAAATTTAGTCTCATATCCTTCTTGTTCATCCCAGCCATTTTCAAATAAATCATCTTCATTTTTATCTTCTTCATCAAGAGATTCTATTGTAAATTCTGAAACTTTTTTCTCATCTTTCTTTTTACATTTTGAACATTCTTTATAATATGGTTTATTTTTTCCTCCGTCTTTAAAATCACTCCATTCATGCTGTAAAGCTGGGCTTTCTACAGTTTTTACATCTGTATAAGTTTTTCCATTAAGTGTAAATGTAGCTGTATATTCAGCTTCTCCTGCTTTTTCACATTCTGCTGTGTCTTTAGTTTTTACTATTTTTCCATCTACTTCTTTTTTATGACTTCCATCATTTTTACATGTAAATGTTGCTTTTGCTGAACTTGTATCTGTCCAACTGTATGTTGGCTCACCCCAATTATGTCCTTTTGCTGATATTTTTTCTTGTTTTACAGCTTTACACATTGTACATTGGTATTTTGTATATCCGTCTTGTTCACATGTTGCATCTTTTGTTTCTACTACTTTGTAATCATGGTTTATTTTTGGTAATTCTTTTGATTTTTCTATTACCTCTCCACATGTTTTACATTTCTTTCCTGCTGTTAAACCTTTTTCTGTACATGTAGCTTTTTTTCCTCTCACTTCAATTATTGTATGAGTTGCTTTTCTTCCTTCTTTTTCTCCAAATAGATAGTAGTGTTCTGCTACATTTTTATAATTCTTTGCAAATGCTTTCTGTAAATCTAAATATGAATTTAGATAACATTTTATATTTACCTTTTCACTTGGATTTCTTCCTTCTTTTATTCCAAATGTTAAGTAATGTTCATAAGCACTTTTATAATTTGTTTGAAATGTTTTTTTCAAATCTGAATTATTATCTAAATAATATTTTATATCAAAATATTCACTTCCTCGTCTTCCCTCTTTTATTCCAAATGTCATAAAGTGATTATATGCTTCTGCATAATTTCCTTGATATGCTTTAGATAAATCTCCATAATAATTTAAGTAATATTTTACATCAAAATATGGACTGCTTTTTCTTCCTTCCTTTATTCCAAATGTCATAAAGTGATTATATGCTTCTGCATAATTTCCTTGATATGCTTTTGATAAATCTTCATAATAATTTAAGTAATACTTCACATCAAAGCATAAACTTGCTTGTCTGCCTTCTCTTATACCAAATGTTATAAAATGATTATACGCTGATTTATAATCAACTCCAAAAGCACTTTTCAGGTCCGAATAATTATTCAGATAAAATTCGCCATCAAATGCTGGATTATCATATGGTGTACTAGCATTTACTTTTGCTGGGAATAATATTATTACTAAAATTATAAACAATCCAAGCAAAAATATCTTCACTTTTTTACTCATAATCCTCACCCTTTCTTATATTTAGTCTTTAAAATTATGTAAACAAAAAAGAATCCAATTATCTAGTACTCTCTACTATATCCTTGGGTTCTTAATTATTTTTAGATATGAAAAACTAACACTATTTGTAAAATAGCATTTAAACAATATATCGTGTGTGTGTGTGTGTGTGTGTGTACAGCCACAAGCATTACATAACTTCATAATTTTCATACCTACTTTTTTATATTTTTAAACAACTTTATTATAACAAAAATCTAGTTTCTTGTAAATAATCAAAATTTTGAAATTTTATAAGAAAAAGTTACCAAAACGTCGATTTTCAGATAAATTAAAAGGTGTGATAACAAAAATCACACCTTTTAATTTTTTATTGTTTTATGTATTTACTCCACCAGTTTCTACCATTTTGAATAAAATCTTGTATTTGTTCATTTGTTGCTTCTACACCATTTAAACCTAATATTTTTTGTGGTGTTTCTATTGATGTTGTTCCTATTTCAGTAATTTTTACATCAATTGTATTATCATCATAGCTTATTTCTGGTTTTGATATAGTAAATGTTCCAACTGTTTTTATTTCAGTTACATATTGCTCATTTGCATCTAAAGTTACATTTAATGTTGCAATTTCTGAACTGTAATTATTATCACTAACTTCATTTTCTTTTAGTTTACCATCCATATAAATTCCATTTAACCATTCACCAAGTTTTTCACTACTAATTGTAATAGTATAAGTATGTTCTCCATCTTCACTTTTCCTAACAGTTTTTATTGCATCAGTAACTTCATTTCCACTAACAATATCTTTTAGCAATTCTAATTCGTGAATTCCACTTACTACTTTATCAAATTGATTAAAATATGTCCAATCATTTAGTTTTGGTCTATCTCCTAAATCTGGCCTATTTGGTATAGGTTGATTTATTATATCTGATTTTTCAACAGTAATTTTCTTATTAGTGTCTTTATCTGGATTTACTGTTTTCTCTGGAAATGTATATTGTACTGTTTTATCATCATTTTCAGTATAATATTGTGTTTCATTTTCCTTATCTTTTTTCATTGTATATTTTTCTGCTAAACCTTTAATTTTATTATCTTTCTCAACAGTAAAATTTTTAGCTTCTTGTGTATTTTTTGCTGCTTGAAGAATAATTTCTTCTTCTGTTTTTACCTCATTATAATCAATAGTATATGTTTCTTCTTGATATTTATCATTATCTTCTCCATCAACATCTACTGCTATCTCATATACTTTTCCATTATCACCTGTTATTTTAGAAGATTTTATTGCTTCTAAATTTAATTTAACAGTTTTACTATCTAAATCAGATATAGACATTGCAGATACTCGATTTTCCTCTACTAAAGTTTCTGTTCCATTATATTTATAATTTGTTGTTACATTATTTGGATTTGTTACTTTAACAGTAGTTGTTCCACTTATATATTTATCTGATGTTAATGTTACTGGTATATAATATTTTCCATCCTTCTCATTTTGCTCCATTAAAGTTCCAGAAATTGTATTTTCTGTTGATGATAATCCAGAAACTTCTGGAATATTAACTACTGTACTAGGTTTCAAGTCATAATTAACATAAACAATATTAGTAGTATGAGGTTGCAAAACTTCTTGAACTCTTTCATTACCATTTAATACATTCTTATTAGAAGATAATGTAAAGTTTTTAAATACTACAGAACCTTTTTTGTCATCTTCCACATCTTCAGGTTCTTCTCCTGGTCTATAACCTAAACTATCAAAATCAAGTTGTTCATCATAATAATAGATTTTAATATAATCATAAGGTCTTGCTTTTTTATTTGGATCCATAATTCCAGCGAAATATATTTGTGAATTATTTTTGTCAAGATAATAGAATGAACCATAATACGTTTCTTCTACACTATCTATATTTTCTAATTTATTCTTTGTTACTATGTTATAAGAACCATTTTTTGTCATATTAATTCCAGATAATGTTACACTAGCAGTTTCTTCTTTACCACTTTCAGATTCTTTATCACTTACAACTGGGTCTTTTGGAAATTCCCAACTTGTTACTGTTGCTATTGTAGGTATCTTATAATTTTCTTTATCATTTCTTATATTTTTTACAATTAGATTTCCTTCTACTAACACAGCAGCATTCATTTGATCAGAATCTTCTAATTTTTCTGATGGAGTTATATCAGCAGACACATCTACATTATCAACAGTAACTGTTGCTCCTTCTGCTACTTTTAATTCAGATTTCTTTCCACCAGTAAGTTTTAAATCAGAAATAGTTACATTTCCTGATTGCACATCAATTACACAATCTTGTTCTTTCACAGATATTGTTGGTATTTGAGTATTACTTGCTAAACTAATTTGACTTTCATTTTGTGGAACTGCTTCAATAGTAATATTTTTAGTAATATTCAATGTATTAGTTTCTTCAATATCACCATCAATATATATTGTATTATAATCTGTCTTATCTAAAACATCTTTAATTTTTCTTGCACCTAATTCAGATTCAGGATTTGAATTTACCACAGCAAAATCAGAATCAAATTTGAATGTATAAGTTTTATCTAATTCCTCTAACTCTGTTTCATTTTCATCTTTTACTAATTTTATAGCATCTGATGTTGGTTCTCCAATTTTTATAGTAAATAATTTATCTGTATATTCTAATTGATCTAAAGTAACATTTTCTTCCTTATTACTCAATTCTGTATCAAATATATCTTTTGCACCTTTAATTATTTCTTTTTTCAAATTAATTCCGTCAGTTCCTAATAATTCACTATCTCTATCAGCTACTTTATCATATTCTTTATCTCCATTAGATTTATATTGTAAATCAAACTTTTCACTATTTCCATTAAAACCTAATGTAACATCTTTAATTTCTTCTTTTTGTAATATGTATGCTATTGTTCCAGGAATACTTGTTTCAGCTAATTCAGACACTGGTAAATTAGGACTTTTTATGTCTATTGTAATATTATTTCCAGATTTACTTAAATCCATTTTTTCAGTAAAATTGTCTGAATACGTTGTATCTGTACTCTTTAAATCGTTAACAACTGCATCAACAAATTTATCAACATTTAATGTATAGTGTGCTGTCAATTCAGTATCTTCTACTATTTCATTAAATTTTGTAACCATTGTAGATTTATCATTATACCACCCATCAAATGTACGATATTCTTGTTCTGATTGTTTCATAGCTGGAGTTGGTAAACTATCCTCTCTTTTACTTAATTCATCTGGTTTTATATATTCTGTTTTAGGACTTTCTAATGCACCTGCATTAAATTTAATTTCTATTTCTTTTTCGAACTTAATAGTATATACTGCACTAGCTTTTTCTGATTTTCCTTTTATTTGAGCTACTTTATCAGCTGGATCTATTGTCAATTCTAATTCTTTACCTGTACATTGTGTGCATAAATCACTCAAGTTCTTATTTGTTCCGTCTTCTGTAAAAACTTTTTCTGTAAAGAATTTTTTTAATTTTTCTGCTACATTTTTGTCAGAAGCCTCAAATTTTTCACTTGCGTTTCCTTCTGTCAATTCAATTTCTATTGATTTTATTTCTCCAGACTCTAATGCATGTTGTAATGCTTTAGAAATAATTGTATCTGTTATTTCTTCTATTTTCTTTTCTCTATTTATTATTTCTACTGTTAATGTATTACCATCTTCGCTATTTTTCTTTTCAATTTCAAATCCATTTTTTTCTTTATCGAATTCATTTACTTTTGTTATTGCATCTGTAATATATTGATCAACATCTATTTCCCAAATCGGATATAACGTTACATCTTCTGAAATAGCTTCATTACTTTTTCCATTCTCTCCAAATTCAAATTTTTCATCTTGCATATCTTGACCATCTTCACTCTTTACATTCCAATGATCAAATTTATTGTATTGATTAACATCATTTAAATGTTTCTCTTTTTCTGGATCTGTTGGTTTGGTAACTTTTTCTCCATCATAAACATCTTCTGTTGAAATTGTTGAACCATCATTCTTTTGGAATGTTACTGTATGAAGATCTACAAAATCCACATTACAATAATCTATATAATAAGTTTCACTTTCTGTGTATTTATTATTATCTCCATCAGAGTCAATTGTAATTTCTATAGCTTTAGAACATTTTGTTCCATCCGTACATTTTCCAGTTCCATTACAACAACTCTCCTCTTGACATTTTTCAAAGCCTTTTGGAATATGTTGTAAAATTGTTAAAACTCCCTCTGCAAAATCATTTTTATCATAAGTCTCTGTTTCTGGAGTTCCAGGACCTTTAACTGTAACTTTTATATTATCTGTATATTTAGTTGGTTTTATTGTATATGTATAGAAATATGAATCCAAATCTTCTTCAGCAAATCCTGCTTTTAATTTTTGTTCTGGTATTGTTCCTGAAAGTAAACCTGTTTCAGAATCATATTCTAATCTTCCATCTGTATGGTCTTCATTTTCTTCACTTATTTCTATATCATTTAAAAGTTTATATCCATAATCTTTTAAAATTTCTTTGTCAGATTCTTTTATTTCATTTTCATCTATAGAAATTGTAGCATTTGATTGTTCTTGAAACTCTAAACCACTATAATCAACTGTTATTTCATAAGGAGCACAAGTTTTTTCATTTCCATCAATATCAACAATAACTTTAAATTTTTGATTTGCTTTATCTTCTTTTGGAGCAATCTTCATTAATACTGCCATCTCATTATCTGTATCAAAAGCTTCTTTAGTTAATATTTTAGTAGGATTCATTCCATCTTCACCATTTTGTGGTATTTTAACTTCTACTTTTTGATAAGTATTTTCTCCACTTCCATTTTTTCCTACACTCTTTTCAGTTTTTATTACATATACAAAATAATAACCGTCTTCTTCTTTAGCTTCGTCTCCAAAGCCAGCTCCTTCTGTTAATTTCATTAATGGTAATAAACCTGTAACTTTAACTGTATGATCATCATTTTCAACTTTTTCAATTTTTAAACCATCTTTGTATGTTTGAAAATCTTTTATTGATTCTGGTTTAAATCCCCAATCTTCAAATTGTTTTTTTATTGTTGAAGCTACACTTTCTGGTAACTCTTTTGTAATTGTAAATTTTGAATCTATTCCTTCTTCTTTTTTCTTACATCTTGAACATTCTCTATAATATTTTCCATTTTCTTTTTTCCAATCACCCCAATTATGTCCAAAAGCCTTTGTTTCTTCCGTCTTTTTATCTGTATAAGTTTTTCCATCAAGTTCAAATGTAGCCGTATATTCTGTTTCTCCATCATTTTCACACGTAGCAGTTTCTTTTGTTTTCTTTGGACTTTTATCCTCAACTTCTTTCTTATGACTTCCATCATTTTTACATATAAATGTTGCTTTTGCTGAAGTTATATCTGTCCAAGTACAATCTTTCTTTTCCCAATTATGTCCTGTTGATGGTATTTCTTCTGTTCTAACTGTTTCACCACATTTTGAACATTTATATACTTTCGTTCCTGTAGATTCACATGTTGGTTTTTTAGTTACTTCTGCGTCCTTTTCATCATGTCCTGTTGCTGATATTGTTTCTTGTTTTATTTGTTTACACATTGTACATTCATATTTTGTATATCCATTTTCTGTACATGTTGCATTTTTTGTTTCTACTACTTTGTAATCATGGTTTATTTTTGGTAATTCCTTTGATTTTTCTATTACCTCTCCACATGTTTTACATTTCTTTTCTGCTGTTAAACCTTTTTCTGTACATGTAGCTTTTCTTCCTCCTACTTCAATTATTGTATGAGTTGCTTTTCTTCCTTCTTTTACTCCAAATAGATAGTAGTGTTCTGCTACATTTCTATAATTCTTTGCAAATGCTTTTTGTAAATCTATATATGAATTTAGATAACATTTTATATTTACCTTTTCACTTGGATTTCTTCCTTCTTTTATTCCAAATGTTAAGTAATGTTCATAAGCACTTTTATAATTTGTTTGAAATGTTTTTTTCAAATCTGAATTATTATCTAAATAATATTTTATATCAAAATATTCACTTCCTCGTCTTCCCTCTTTTATTCCAAATGTCATAAAGTGATTATATGCTTCTGCATAATTTCCTTGATATGCTTTAGATAAATCTCCATAATAATTTAAGTAATATTTTACATCAAAATATGGACTGCTTTTTCTTCCTTCCTTTATTCCAAATGTCATAAAGTGATTATATGCTTCTGCATAATTTCCTTGATATGCTTTTGATAAATCCTCATAATAATTTAAGTAATACTTCACATCAAAGCATAAACTTGCTTGCCTTCCTTCTCTTACACCAAATGTTATGAAATGATTATATGCTGATTTATAATCACTACCGAAAGCATTTTTCAGGTCTGAATAATTATTTAGATAAAATTCACCATCAAATGCTGGATTATCATATGGTGTACTAGCATTTACTTTTGCTGGGAATAGCATTATTACTAAAATTATAAACAATCCAAGCAAAAATATCTTCGCTTTTTTACTCATAATCCTCACTCCTTTTTGTATTTAATTTTCAAAAATTTCTAATTATGTTAACAAAAAAGAAACCTAAAAATAATTTAACATTTTAAATTATTTTTAGGTTTCTTATTTTTAGGCATGAAAAACTAACACTATTTGTAAAATAGCATTTAGGAAATATATCGTGTGTGTGTGTGTGTGTGTGTGTACAGCCACAAGCATTACATAATTTCATAATTTTCTTACCTACTTTTTTATATTTTTGAACAATTTTATTATAACAAAAATTTAATTTCTTGTAAACAATCAAAATTTTGGAATTTTGTAAGAAAAAGTTACCAAAACGTCGATTTTCGGATAAATTAAAAGGTGTGATAACAAAATCACACCTTTTAATTTATTCTTCATAAATATCTGCACCAGTAGTTGCTTTATGATATTTCTTACATTCTTCATAGAATTTTTTAAAATCATCTTCAGTTAAATTCACACCATCTTTTGCCAAAAATTCAGCTGGTGCTTTAATTTCAGTACTTCCAATATCTGAAAATTTAACATCAATTTTATTACCTGAATAAGTTTTTCCATTAGAAGCTTTAATATCAAAATTTTCTTTTGTTTTGATACTTACTAAATTTTTTTCTTCATTATCAAGAGTTACCTCTACTACAACAGAATCATTATTTGCTTCTAAAGATTTTTCAGTTGTTTCTTCTTTATCAGTATCTAAATATGCACCATCCAACCAAGCATTTAGTCTTTCTTTATTTAAAGTTACTTCATATTTATGTTCTTGCCCTTCCACAGATTTTACTTTTTCAATTGCTTCAACAGTAGTTGTTTCTTTCATAACATCTTGTAATAATGAAATTTCGTGAGAACCCATACTTACTTGTGTAAAGAAATTTGTAAATTTCCAACCATTTATTTCCGGTCTAGATTCTTGTTCATTAGTAGACTTTCTAACAGATATAATAATTGGTCCATTATGAGAAGTTACTACCTTATTAAGTCTAAAAGAATATTCTTCATCATTATTATATAACGTTACATCTTTTTCTCTATCATATTTATAAGTAAAACTTTCTTCTCTACCTTTTATATTGTTATCTTTTGTAATTGTTAAGTTAGACGCATTTTGAGTATTTTTAGCTGCATTATTAATAATTTCTTCAAGTGTTTCTACATTATTATAATTAACTGTATAAGTTTCTTCTTCATATTCGTCATTTTCTTCTCCATCAACATCTACTGCAATCTTATATACTTTTCCATTATTACCTGTTATTTTAGAAGATTTTATTGCCTCTAAATTCAATTTAACAGTTTTACTATCTGAATCAGCTATAGACATTGTAGATATTTGATTTTCTTCTTTTACTAAAGTTTCTGTTCCATTATATTTATAATTTGTTGTTACATCATTTGGATTTGTTACTTTAACAGTAGTTTTTCCGTTTACATAATTATCTGATGTTAATGTTACTGGAATATAATATTTTCCATCATCTTCTTGTGTTGATAATATACCAGAAACAGAATTTCCTTCTGTTTTTAAATTATCAATATTTTGTACACTCACTGTTGCTGCAGGTTTTTTCTTGTATCCAGCATAATACGTTATATTACTTACAGGAATATCTTCAAAATTAGAAATTCCACCATCATCTGGAGCTAAACCTAATTCATAATATTTAGTAAACCAACCTGCAAAATCATATTTTGCAAGTTCTTCTTCATTCTTATTCTCAAAATTTTCTCTATAAGTTTTTATTTCTTCTGTATCAATATGTTCGTTATGGAAATACCATTTTATTAATGTAAAGACATGCCCATTATTTCTATTTAATACATCCATAAAAGTTACACAATATACTACAGAATTCTCTTTTTTCAAATAATAACATGCATCATTTATATAATCAACCTCATCATTATCTCCACTGATTTGTTTTACTTTTCTATAATTATTTATACGAGTCATTTTTGAAGTTGAATTATCAGTTACAGTTACATTACTAACTGATTCTTTTGGAATTCTTATTGTAGGAACATCATAACTTTCATCACTATTTACTAAATTTGATGCTGTTAAATTTCCACCATTTACAATTATACCTGCATTAAAATTAGAACTTTCTTCTTCACTAACTTTTTCAATTCCAGATACATCTATATCATTAACAGTAACTATTGCTCCTTCTTCTACTTTTAGTTCAGATTTCTTTCCACCAGTAAGCTTTAATCCAGAAATAGTTACATTTCCTGATTGTACATCAATTACACAATCTTTATTTCCTGTTACTGTTATTGTATTAGCTTCTTCACTAGCTAAAGCTATTTCACTTGCATCTTCTTCAAGTGATTCTATAGTAATATTTTTATCAATTGTTATTGTATTATTTATTGAAATATCACTATTAATATATACTTTTTTATAATCCTTATCCTCTGTAATTACATCCTCAATTTTTTTAGCACCTAATTGAGATTCTGGAGTTGCATTTACAACTGCAAAATCTGAATTAAAACTAAATGTATAAGTTTTTTCAGCATCTTGTTTTATTTCTTCTTTACTAGAATTAATTAATTTTACTGTATCATCAACATCACCAATTTTTATAGTAAATGATTTGCCTTCATATTCTAATTGATCTAAAGTAGCATCAGCTTCTTTTTGGTTTAATTTTGAATTGAATAAATCTTTTGCATCTTCTATTACTTTATCTTTCAATTCATTTTCCATTGATGATTTAGCAATAACACTATCTTTAGTAAATTCTTTTGTTTCTTCTTCAAAATCCAACGTAATATCCTTTATTTCGCCTTTTTCTAATACATAAGCTATTGTTCCTGGAATACTTGTTTCTGCAAGTGTTGATAAAGGAATATTTGGCTTTTCAACATTAATTGTAATATTATTTCCATCTTGAGTTAAATTTAATTGTCCTGTAAAATCATTTGAATGTGTAACATCACTACTATTCAAATCTTTAACAACATCTTCAATAAACTTATCTACATCTAATGTATAATGTGCTTTCAATTCCATATCTTCAGTTACACTTGCAGTATTTTCTACTTTTTGACTTTCATTATACCATCCTTCAAATGTACGATAATCTTTTTCTTCTTTATTTATTTCTGGATCTGGAAGCTTCTTACTTTCACCTTTTTTTACTTTTTCTTTTATTACAGCTCCTTGTGAACCTGGATCTAATGTAACATCATATTTTCTTTCAAATTCTATAGTATATCTTTCAACACTCATAGAACCTTTACCTTTAGGATGAGCAATATTCTCATCTAAAGATACCTCTAAACTATTTTCTAATGAACATTCATCACATAGTTCTTTTAAAGTTTTATTACCATATTCTTGATTATCAAATACATTTTTTAATTCCTCTTTTATTTTTATTTCTACTTCACTCTTAATTTCAGCTTCATCTTCTGCTGATATGGTTTGCTTATTAAGTGATATTTCTTTATTATTTAATTTTACATCTATAGCATCAACCTCACCTGAATACAATGCTCTAGCTATTGCAGGAGCTATTGCTGTATCAGTAATATTTGACAAAGTTGTATCATTATTAAGAATCTCAACTGTTAAAGTGTTATTATCAAAGTTAATTTGAAAATTATCTTTTACATTTTCTTTTGCATTTATTACATCTAAACTTCCTTGAATATATTCATCTACGTCAACTGACCAAATTGGAGTTAATTCAATATCTTCAGTTATTATTTCATTATTAAAATCAAATTTTTTCTTACCGCTAGTTTCATCTGCTTCATCTTCTGCCCAATAATCAAATGTATTAAAATGTAAATTTGTTGATGGATTATCAGGTGCTTTTGCTTTTTCGTTATCATATACATCTTCAATTGATAATGTTTTTCCACTATTATCCTTGAATGTTACTGTATGAAGATTTACAAAATCTACATTACAATAATCTATATAATAAACTTCACTTTCTGTATAGTCATGACCACTTTCTCCATCTGAATCAATTTTTATTTTTACAACTTTTGAACACTCTTTTATATTTGTACATTTTCCATTTTCATCACAGCAAGCTCCTCCATCACATTTTGTGAAACTTGTTGGAATATGCTCTAAAATTGTTAAAACTCCATCTGAAAAATCACTTTTATCATATGTTTGAGTATCTGTAATACCACCTTCAATAGTAACTTTTATATCATCAGTTACTTTTTCAGGTTTAATTGTAAATGTGTAAAAATATGAATCTAATTCATCATCATCAAATCCATTTGTTAATTTTTGTTCTTTTATAGTTCCTGTTAGTTCACCTGTTTCAGCATTATAACTTAATTTTTCGTTTTTATGTTCTTCATTTTCTTCACTTAATTCTATATTATCTGGGAATTTATATCCCCATTCTGTTAATAAATCTTTGTCAGCTTGAGGAACATCTTTTCCATCACCTTCTACTTTAATTTCAGCTGTTGTTTGTTTTTGGAATTTCAATTCACTATAATCAACTGTTATTTCATAAGGTGCACAACCTGTTCCGCTTCCATCCATATCTACTACAACTTTAAATTTCTTATCTGCTTTATTTGGATCTATTTGCATTAATACAGCCATTTCATTATCTGTATCAAATGCGTCTTTATTTAATATTTTTGTAGGATTCATTCCATCTTCACCATTTTGTGGTACTTTTACTTCAACACTTCCATAAGTATCACCTGATGATGTAGTCTTTCCAACACTCTTTTCTGTTTTTATTACATAAACAAAATAGTAACCATCTTTTTTAGTTGCTTCTTCTCCAAAAGCATCTTTATTGTTCATTTTCATTAAAGGTAATAAACCAGTAACTTTAACTGTATGAGCATCATTTTCAACTTTTTCAATTTTTAAACCATTTTTATATGTTTCAAAATCTTCTATTGAATCTGGATTAAATCCCCAAGTTTCAAATTGTTGTTTTATTTGAGTTTCTGCTGATGTTGGTAATTCTTTTTGAATTTCAAATTTTGAATCCTTTTCAAAAGTTACATTACAATAATCTATTGTATATGTAGTTTCACTGTAAGCTTCTTTTTCTCCGTCTAAATCAATTGTTAATTTTACTTTTTTATCACACTTGCAATCAGCTACTTTTCCACTATCTTTGCAAGTACAACTTTCACAAGTTTCATTTTTAGCATTTTTTTCATCTACTCTAACTAAAAGTGTTAAAGTATCATCTTCATTTTCAAGTGTTAGTGTTTTATTAACATCTCCATTTTCTACTTTTACTGTTGGAGTAAATTTTACACCACTTGCTAAGTTTTGAACTTTTTCATTTGTTAAATCTACTGTAATAGCAAAATAATATCCTTTAGCTTTATCAGCACCATAAACATTTTCGTTTATTTTTTGTTCTGCTATTACTCCTGATAATTTTCCATTTTTGCTATCTTCATTTTTTAATTCATATCCTTTTCCATCTACATGATTATGGTCATATCCCCATTGATTCAAATCTGGTGTAGATGTTGGTTTTTCAACTTTTACTTTTGTTTGTTCTACTTCTTTTGTTTCTTTTTCAGTACATCCACTAGTTTTACATTGTCTTTCAAGTACTCCTGATGTACCTAAATTCCATTCTCCAAAGCTATGCTTTCCTGTTGCTGGTATTTCTTCTGTTTTTGTATCTGTTCCAATATTTTGTCCCTTATATGTTGCTGTTGCTGTGTATGTTGTTGTTCCTTTTTCATAGCAACTTGGTTGTTTTGTAACTTCACTTTTAACTTCTACTTTTGCTTCTATATTTTTCTTACAAACTGGACATTCAAATGTTGCTGTTGCTGAATTTCCATTCCATTTGTAAGTTACTTTACCTGTTTTATGATCTGTTTTTGGTGTTTCTTTTTGTTTCTCCATTATTTCACCACAAGTCTGACATTTCTTTCCACTTGTCAAACCTGTTCTTTCACAGGTAGCTTCTACAGCTTTCATTTCAACTATTGTATGAGTTGCCTTTCTTCCTTCTTTTACTCCAAATAGGTAATAATGTTCTGCTACATCTTTATAATTTTTTGCAAATGCCTTTTTTAAATCAGCATATGAATTTAAGTAGCATTTGATATTTACCTTTTCACTTGGATTTCTTCCTTCTTTTATTCCAAATGTTAAATAATGCTCATACGCACTCTTATAGTTTGTTTTAAATGCTTTTTTCAAATCTGGATTATTATTTAGATAATATTGTACATCAAAATATTCGCTTCCGCGTCTACCCTCTTTTATTCCAAATGTTATAAAGTGATCATATCCTGATTTATAATCCTCTTTATACGCTTTCTTTAAATCTGCGTAATTGTTTAAATAATATTTTACATCAAAATATGGACTACTTTTTCTTCCTTCCTTTATTCCAAATATCATAAAATGGTTATACGCTTCTGCATAATTTCCTTGATATGCTTTGGATAAATCTCCATAATAATTCAAGTAATACTTTACATCAAAACATAAACTTGCCTGTCTGCCCTCTTTTATACCAAATGTTATAAAATGATTATATGCTGATTTATAATCATTTCCAAAAGCATTTTTCAGGTCTGAATAATTATTTAAATAAAATTCACCATCAAATGCTGGATTATCATATGGCGTGCTGGCATTTACTTTTGCTGGAAACAGTATTACTAATAAAATTATAAATAATCCAAGCAAAAAAATTCTTGATTTTTTACTCATAATCCCCATCCCTTCTGTATTTGATTTTTCAAAAATTTTTAGTTATGCTAACAAAAAAGAAACCCCCATAATCTAAAATTTTAAATTACCCTTAGGTTTCTTATTTTTTAGGTATGAAAAATAATACTATCTTCAAAATAGCATTTAAGCAATACCTCGTGTGTGTGTGTGTGTGTGTGTGTACAGCCACAAGCATTACATAACCTCATAATTTTCTTACCTACTTCTTTCTTTATTTTTGAACAATTTCATTATACCAAAAATTCAGTACATTGTAAACAAGAAAAATTTTACATTTTATTCTCTGAAATGCTTGTTTCCATAGTAATTGTTTGTTATTTGAAACATAAATAATATATAAATAATTTAAGTTCCGATATTCTTTATATTTCAATAAAAAATACCGAAACTTAAACCAAATTATAATCTTAGAATCTCCTAGAGCTTCCTCCTCCACCTGAAGAACCTCCACCCCCATGAAATCCTGAACTTCCTCGACCTCCATGAGAACCAAAATGATAATAAACTCCACCGACCATTAAAAGAGCTAAAATATAACATAAAAAAGCATATAAGGGTACAAGTAACTACCACTAAAAAATTTCCATTAAACAAATATACTAATATAGGAACTACAAATAAATACACTATCTTTAATTTTTTTCTTTTACCTTTACAAGCAAAATTCATTATAAGTGCTGGCATTCCAAAAATTACACTCCATAAATACATTTGCACTCTGACATTATTTATATCCCCACTATTATCTGCAGGTTCTGCATTTCCTATATTTACATTATATTCTCCTTCTAATTCTTCTATTATAGCATTAAATCCATTTTTTATGCCAGCATCCCAATTATCGTCTTTTAAATATGGAATCATATAATTATCTTGTATTCTTCCTGTTTTTGCATCATTCAAAACTCCCTCTAGTCCATATCCCACTTCAATTCTACATTCTCTTTCTTGCAATGCAATTAATATAAGAACACCATTATTCAACTTTTTATCACCTATACCAAAACTTCTGAATAATTCAGTAGAATACTCTTCTAATGAATCTCCTTCTAATGTTGGTATTGTTACAACAACTACTTGTGCTTTTGTTTGACTATTCAAATTTCTATTCACACTAATAATATATTTTTGTGTTTCATTAGATAATAAATTCGCATAATCATTAACATAGAATTCCCTAGTAGGTTCAACAACTGCTGATACATTGTACGAAATTACAAATAAAAATACAATTGCTATAATTAAACCTAAAATTCTTTTTTTAGAATTCAACCTTAGGTACCTCCCTATTTTCTTCCGTTGTTTCAAAATAGTCCTTTTGTTCAAATCCAAACATTCCAGATATTAAATTGTTTGGAAATTTTTTTACTGATAAATTATATCCTTGTACTGCATCATTATAATCTTTCCTTGCAGTAGAAATTCTATTTTCTGTTCCTGCAAGTTCATCTGATAATTGTATAAAATTTTGAGAAGCTTTTAAATCTGGATAATTTTCAACTACTAACATTAGTGCATCTATTGAATCACTTAATTCACTATCTGCTTGTGATTTTTCTTGTATTGTATTTGCATTTACTAATTTACTCCTTGCTTCCGTAACTTTTTCTATTGCTGAATTTTCATGGTCAGTATAACCTTTTACAGTGTTAACTAAATTTGGAATTAAATCTGCCCTTCTTTGTAGCATAACATCTAAATTCGCTAAAGCTGTATCAACTGTTTCTGATTTAGAAACCAAACCATTATAGCCCCCTATTAATAAAACTGCTACAGCAATTAAAATTGCTACAATTACGATAATCACTATGTTTGATTTTTTCATTACACATTCCTCCTATTAATTTTATAGATTTTGCATATATCATCATTAAGAAAAATATATATTTTATTCATTATCCCAACCACGCACAGTCTGTAAAATTTTAAACTGTAAAACATAAAATTTAACAGACTGTAGCTAGTCGGTCCCCACGAAGCTCATTCATAAAATATATATTTTTCTTATATTGAACAAATTTATAAAATATTTTTTAAACTTCTATTTGCCAAATTATTATACCTCTCCTTTTTATCTTTAATCTTTATATCTAATTCTGGCAAAATTCCAAAATTAGCATTCATTGGTTGAAAATTTCCGCTAGGTGTAGATATATAAGAAGCTAAAGCCCCAATCATTGTCTTTTCGGAATAAACAGTTCTATCTTTATTCAAAAATTTATTTACTGCATTTATTCCTGCTAAAAAGCCAGAAGATATTGATTCTACATAACCCTCAACTCCTGTAATTTGTCCTGCAAAAAATATTCTATCATCTTTTTTTAAATTATATGTATTATCTAATAATTTACTTGAATTTATATAAGTATTTCTGTGCATTACCCCATACTTCACAAATTCAGCATTTGCTAAACCTGGAATCATTGAAAAAACTCTTTTCTGTTCTCCAAAAGTCAAGTTAGTTTGAAACCCAACAAGATTAAATAATGTAGCTTGTCTATTATCTTGTCTAAGTTGAACTAACGCATAAGGTCTTTTTCCAGTTCGCTTGTCCGTAAAGCCCACAGGTTTTAAAGGACCATATCTTAATGTATCTATTCCTCTTTTAGCCATTATTTCTAATGGCATACAACCTTCAAAAATTTCTCTTTTCTCAAACTCGTGCAATACTACGGTTTCGGCATTTATAAGTTCTTCTACAAAATTCAAATACTCCTCTTTATTCATTGGAAGATTTATATAACTTTGCTCTTGATTTTCTGTTCTTTTTATCCATTCATCTATTTCTTCGTCTTTTCCTCTTTCTTGCTCATATCTATTTCCATAAAAAGCAATATCCATATTTATTGATGATTTTTCTACAATAGGTGCAGCAGCATCAAAAAAATACAATTCTTTTGCTTCTATCATTTCAGAAATTTCTTTTGAAAAAAGCTCGGAAGTAAGTGGCCCCGTAGCAATTACCACAATTCCATCTTTTGGAATTTCCGTTACTTCTTTTCTAATTACTTCTATATTTTCATTGCTTTCTATTAGTTTAGTTACTCGCTCAGAAAAAGCTTCTCTGTCTACGGCTAAAGCTTGACCTGCTGGTACACTTGTTTTATCAGCAATTTGTATAAGCTCTGAACCTAATTTTCTAAGTTCTTCCTTTAATAAACCGCAAGCATTTGTTAACAAATTAGATTTAAAAGAATTACTGCAAACTATCTCTGCAAAATTCTTATTCGTATGAGCATCTGAAAATTTAACTGGCTTCATTTCATACAATTTCACTTTTATTCCTCTTTTTGCAATTTGAAATGAAGCCTCACATCCCGCTAAACCTCCACCTATAACTGTTATATAATCCTTCATTAAAAAATTTCCTCTCTAATACTTTGTAGTTATTACAAATACTAATTTTTAGCTTTTGTTAGTTGATTTTTTTGTAGTTCTTTTCGTAGTTGATTTTCTAGCAGTTTTAGTTGTTTTTGATTTTGTACTTGTTTTTTTCTTTGTTGCTTTTTCTACTTCACTCATATCACCACTGTCAACATACTTCTCTCCTGGTTTAGGTTTATTCCATGATATATAATCACAACTTTTCGGATTGTTCTCACAAATATAGTAATTACGTTTTTTCTTTGTTTTTCTAACTTGAACCACACCACCACATTTTGGACATGGAACATCAATCGTTTCTACAATTGGTTTAGCATTCTTACATTCTGGATAACCTGGACAAGCTAAAAATTTTCCATATCTTCCGAACTTTACAACCATCATTCTTCCACATTTTTCACATGGTACATCTGACACTTCCTGCTCTAATTTGACATGTTCAAGTTCTTTCTCAACTCTTTCAACAGTTTGTTCAAAAGGTCCATAGAAGTTTCTAATAACATTCTTCCATTTTTCATTTCCTTCTGCTATTTTATCAAACTCCTCTTCTATCTTAGCAGTAAATTCTACATTAACTATATCTGCAAAATTTTCTATTAACAATTTATTAACGATTTTCCCTAAATCCGTAGGCACTAATTGCTTTTGCACTTTTTCAATATACCTTCTAGTTAGAATAGTAGTAATTGTAGGAGCATAAGTACTAGGCCTACCTATTCCCTTTTCCTCTAAAGTTTTGACTAAGCTTGCTTCCGTATATCTTGGAGGTGGTTCCGTAAAACTTTGTTTAGATTTAAGCTCTTCTTTTTTTACTTCTTCATTTACTTCCAACTTAGGAATTTTTGTAAATTCCTCCTCCTCAGCATTATCATCAGTTTCAACATATAATATCATAAATCCTTTAAATTTAAGAGTTTGTCCATTTGCTCTAAAATTATAATCATTTCCATCTATATTAACTGTTAAAGTGTCATAGATTGCTGATGACATTTGACTTGCAATAAATCTATTATATATTAATCTATATAATTTATATTGATCTGAAGTTAAACTATCTTTTATACTTTCTGGTGAAATCTCTATATGTGCTGGTCTAATAGCTTCATGAGCATCTTGTGCTTCAGATTTTGTTTTATAATATCTATTTTCATAGTACTCTTCACCATATTTTGAAGTTACTATTTCTCTTGCAACCTTTCTTGCTTCTTCAGAAATTCTAGTAGAATCTGTTCTCATATATGTTATTAAACCTGTTAAACCAAGCTCTGGAAGTTTTACTCCCTCATATAAACCTTGTGCAACAGACATTGTTTTCTTAATTGGAAAGTTTAATTTTCTAGAAGCCTCTTGTTGCATTGTACTTGTTGTAAATGGAGGTGCTGGTGTACGTTTCTTTTCTCCTTTTTTAACTTCTTTTACAATATATTTTGCACCTTCTAAATCTGCTAAAATCTTATCAACTTCTTCTTTTGAATGAAGTTCAATTTTCTTCCCATTTTTTCCAATAAATTTACAATCAAATTTTGTTTTAGTAGCTTTATCTGATGCAACTAAAGTAATATTCCAATATTCTTCTGGAATGAAATTTTCTATTTCTTCTTCTCTCTCAACTATAAGCCTAACTGCTACGGATTGAACCCTTCCAGCAGATAATCCCTTTTGAACTTTCTTCCATAAAACAGGACTAATTTTATATCCAACAATTCTATCTAATACACGTCTTGCTTGTTGTGCATCAGTTAAATTCAAATCTATAGTACGAGGATTTGCTATTCCATTTTTTACAGCATTTTTAGTTATTTCATTAAATGTAACTCTATATACCGTTTTTGGATCTAATCCTAAAATATATGCCAAATGCCATGCAATGGCCTCTCCTTCACGGTCAGGGTCAGTTGCCAAATATACATTTTTTGCATCTTTTGCATCTTTTTTTAATGAATTTATTAAACTAGCTTTTCCACGAATATTTATATATTCTGGCTCAAAATCATGTTCTATATCTATTCCCATTTTAGATTTAGGTAAATCTCTAATATGTCCCATTGAAGCTACTACTTTACTATTTCCACCTAAAAATTTCTTTATTGTATTAGCTTTTGCTGGAGACTCCACTATTACTAATTTGTCTATCATAAATTACTCCTCTTTTTTTAATAAAGATAAAAATATGAAATTAGAGTTTCACATTTTTATCTTTATTAATTATTTCATATTGTTTATTTTTAATTTAACATCTTTAATTTTTTGATTAACATTATCAAGTTCTTCATGGCCTTTACGTAATTCTTCAATATAAATTTCTTTTAATTTCAATATTTGTTCAGATGTTAAATCACTAACACTTATTTCATTATTTTCTAATTTATACTTTAAAACGTTTATATCAGAAGCATCTATTTTTATATATTCGTCAAAAGTCATTACATTCCCTTATCCTTTCTACATTTTTTATTCTTTACTTTTTCCATCCATCATTTTTTCTATTTCTAAAAGTGATTGTTTTTTATATTTTAGTTCTCCCCTAAGCTCAGAGGCTTCTCTAATTAAATCTTCTAAATTCACATCTTTTTGGGCTTCTCTAATTATTGTTAATAGCGTAGAAACCTCATTATACATAAATTGCTTTTCTGTTCTGCAAGCCTGTGTAAATTCCTTTGTGTCTACAACTGAGCTAACTGCATCTTGAAAAACCAATTTATCTTTAGAATTAAGAAACTCACCATCTCTCATATAATCAGATATAATTTCTGCCATTTTACTTTGATGTGTATATGCTTTATAATCTTCACGAGATATTTTTCTGCTCATGAACTTTCCAAATTCTGGATAAAATGTCCTAGCTTTTTTCATAAATTGCTGATTATGTTCAATCATGCCATCTAAAAGTTCATAATCATTATTTACTAATATATGAGAAATTTCTGTTAATGAATAACCTATTCTGATTAACTTTTTCAATTTTTGAGCAACTTCTTTTCTCTCTTCTTCTGATTCTTTTTTTCTTAAAAATTCAGGTTCTTCTAAATGATTACCTTTAAGATTTTTTAAAGGTTTATTTTTAATTTTTGAAAAAAATATATCATATTCAAATAATTTATCTATTTCTACATTATCTTTTGCATTTCCTTTTTTGACTGTACTGCCCATATTTTCCTCCATTATTTGCGTTTTATTACTTTTTCTATTTCATTATAAATTTTATCTAACACATCAACAGGTGCAAGCTCATTTGCTAATTTTCCCATTTCCTCTAATTTTTCTTTATCTAATATTAAACTATTAATTTTGCTCGATAAATTCTGATAATTTATTATATCATTTTTTATAATTTTAGCAGCACCTATTTTTTCTAAAACTTTTGCATTATCTTCTTGACGATTTGCCATTTTACTTGGAAGTGGTACAAATATTGCCGGTTTTCCGTACAATAGAAACCTCTGTAACTGTCATTGCTCCACTTCTACAAATTAATAAATCTGCTAAATTCATCATTTCATCCATATTATATATATAGGGTAATACTTTTACATTTTTCAAATTATTAATATTTACACTACATCTTTCAAATTTTTCTTTTATTATATCAAATTGTTTTGGCCCAGTTGCCCAAATAATTTGATAGTTTTCATTCAAATTCTGTTTTACAAGATCATATACTACTTCATTAATTCTTTGCGCACCTTGACTTCCACCAAATACTAATACAACTGGTAAATTTTCTTTTAACCCAATATCTGATAAAGCTCGTTGCTTTTTAGTAATTTCTATATGTATTTTTTTTACCTTTGTAGGAGTTCCTGTAACTACCACATTTTCTCTATTATTTAAAAATTCCTTCGTTTCATTAAATCCGAACTAATACTCTATCTACTTTTTTTGCAAATAATTTCACACTTCTTCCTGGATAACTATTACTTTCATGCAATACTGTAGGTATTTTCATCTTTGTAGCCATTGAAAATACTGGTACACAAATATATCCACCTGTTCCAATAACTACATCTGGTTTAAATTCTTCAAAAATTCTTTTAACTTCTTTTTTACTAGAGAAAGTTTTTATAATATTTCTAAAATTAGAAATAGAAATTTCCTTTTTAAATCCATAAGCTTCAATATTTCTAAGTGCATATCCATTTCTTGGTACTAAATCATTTTCTAACCCTCTATTTGTTCCTATAAAAATTATTTCTGAAGCAGGAGATTTTTCTTTTATTTTATTCGCAATAGCAAGACCTGGATTTATATGACCACCTGTTCCTGCTGCTGATATTATAACCTTCATGCTTTCATTTTCTCCTTTCAATGATATATCTATTTTTTAGCTGACCTTGATATATTTAGCAATATTCCAACTGCAAACAAATTAATCATTATTTGAGTACCACCATAACTAAAGAATGGTAATTCCATACCTGTTACTGGAATTGTATTTGTAACAACTGCAATATTTATTATTGCTTGTATGCCTATTAATGTTGTAATTCCTATTGCTATTAAACTTCCAAAAGTGTCTTTAGCTCTCATAGAAATTAAAATACCTCTCCAAATAAAAATTAAAAATAACAACATAACTCCTATGCAACCCACATATCCAAATTCCTCTGCTAAAACTGAAAATATAAAGTCATTTTGAGGTTCTGGTAAATACAAATATTTTTGTTTACTTTTTCCTAAACCTGCTCCAAATAATCCACCTGAACCAATAGCATACAAGCTTTGAATAATCTGCCATCCTTTTCCAGTCATATCAGACCATGGATCACGCCATGTTTCAATTCTAGTTTTTCTAAAATTTTCCTTTTCTTTAGGTTGTGGTGGTGCATTATAATTTTTTATTCCTAAATATCCAGCAAAGCCAATTGCTCCAATTGCTCCAACTATCATAAGATGTGTAATTCTAACACCTGCTATAAGCATTTGAACTACAGTAACAGTTCCAATAACAAGAGTAGCACTGAAGTGATTTTGCAAAATAAATATTGCAACTGCTGGTATTGCTAAGAATATAAGTGGAACTATAACTCCCCAGCCAAAATGTTTTATTTTATTTTTATCTTTTATATCAGAAAGCAAACTTGCAAAAAACAATATAAATGCTAATTTAGCAACCTCTGAAGGCTGGAAATTGAAACCAGCTATATTAATCCATCTAGTTGCTCCACCTTTAGTTAAACCTGAAAAGCCTACTAAATATAACAATCCAACTGTAATTACATAAATTATCCATTTAAGCTTTCTATATACTCTATAATCAATTTTTGAAAGCACTACCATTCCGAACTAATCCTAAACCACCAGCTATAGCCTGCTTTCTAAAATAACTATAACTATCTTTTCCTTCTGATAATGCAGTTGCTGAACTAGCTGACAAAACCATTATCAAACCTAATGATACTAATATTAATACAACTATTAAAACTATATAATCAAATGAGCCTTTTGTAAAAAATTTGACTTCATTTTCTTTCTTTGGCATATTTTATCAGTCCTTTCCATTTGTTTTTAACAAGCTATAACTCCTATTATAACTGCAATTAGAGTAACTATTGAAAAAACTGCAACTACTTTATTTTCTCTCCATCCCGATAATTCAAAATGATGATGTAATGGAGCCATTTTAAATATTCTTTTTCCAAAAAATACACTTGTAAATACTTGTAAAATTACTGAAAGTGTTTCTAAAACTGGAACTATTGCTATAATTATAAGTAATAATGGATTTTGTAAGTAAATAGCCATACTTGAAACTACTCCACCAAGTAATAGTGAACCAGTATCTCCCATCATAACTTTTGCTTTATGAAAATTATATATTAAAAATCCTGCTATACTACCACAAACAATCGCTCCAAATATTGATAACCCAAATATTTGAGCTTTATAAGCTATAACTGATAAACTAGCAACTATAATAGCTGTAACACTACCAGCTAAACCATCTACTCCATCTGTTAAATTAATTGCATTTGTAGTTCCTAGCATTACTAAAATCATAAGTGGTATATATACAATGATTGGTAAATTTAATTTAAAATTTGTAAATGGAACAAGTATTGTTGTTCCTAAATCTGTATAATTAATTAAAAACACTATAAATATTACAGATACTATAAGTTGCCCTAATAATTTTAATTTAGGATTTAAACCATCTGTATTTTTTAAAACTACTTTCTTGAAATCATCTATAAAACCAACTATTCCAAATCCTATCGAGCAAAGTGCAACTGGTATAATAACAGATAATAATTTTTTATTTACTATTCCAGCTATTACACTTAATATACCAATTGTTATTATAAGCATAATTCCACCCATTGTAGGAGTTCCCTTTTTCTTCAAATGAGTTCTCGGTCCATCTAATCTTTCACTTTGACCTACTTTTAATTTTTTTAGAATTGGAATTATCAGTTTTCCTAAAATTGCTGTAACTATAAAGGCTACAAAAAGATATATTATTTCTGTCCACATTATTTTTTTATCGTTCCTTTCAGAAATTCTTTTAGGTAGGCATGTTTACCTACCTATTTTTTCAATTCTTGTAAAATTTCATTTATTATTAATTTTTCATCAAATGGTATTTTTTCTTTATTTATCTCTTGATATTTTTCATGTCCTTTTCCTGCTATAACAACTATATCCCTTTTTGTTAGCATTTTTAATGCTTCTTTTATAGCTTCTTTTCTATCTACTATAACTGTATATTTTCCTTTTGTTTTTTTAATTCCTTCTTCAATTTGACTAATTATATCCTCTGGTTTTTCAGTTCTAGGATTATCTGTTGTAATTATTGTAAAATTAGCTATTCTGCCTGCTGTTTCGCCCATTAAAGGACGTTTTTCTTTATCTCTATCTCCTCCACATCCAAAAACACAAATAACTCTTCCCCTGGTATATGTTTTTACTGCTGTTAATATGCTTGATAAACTTTCTGGTGTATGAGCATAATCTATCATTATTGGTAAATCCTTTTTATTAGGAACCAACTCACTTCTGCCCGGAACTGAAATATTTTCTAATGTTTCTTTTATTTGATCACTATTTGCTCCAAATTCATAAGTGCAAACTGCAATCGCTGCTAAACTATTATAAATGCTAAATCTTCCCGGAATATTTACCTTAACTCTTTCATTTTTTCCATCAATTTTTACTTTATAATCAGCACAAATATTAGTTATTGTAACATCTTTAGCTAATAAATCACATGTATTGTCTAAACCGTAAGTTTTAAATTCACAATTTTTTGATTCATTAATAAGCCTTGACGTTTTAAAATCATCAGCATTAACATAAGCTTTTTTGCACATAGAAAATAATTTTAATTTAGAAGTAAAATAATCTTCCATATCAGTATGTTCTTTTAAGCTTATATGGTCTTTATAAAAATTAGTAAATACTCCTATATCAAAATAACTTCCCAAAACTCTATTATATTTTAAACTTTGTGAAGAAACCTCCATAACAACAACATCCATTTCCTGTTTAGCCATTTCATAAAATGTTCTCTGAAGCTCTATACTGCCTGGGGTTGTTCTACTACTATCACCTAAACAGTCTTCACCTATATAGTTAGAAATTGTACCAATTAATCCTACTTTTTTTCCCATTTTTTCCAAAATTGCTTTTATCATATACGTAGTCGTTGTCTTTCCTTTAGTTCCAGTAACGCCTATTAAAGTAAATTTTCTAGAAGGGTTTCCATAAAAATTACAAGCTACTAATGCAAGTGCAACTCTTGAATCCTCTGTTAAAATAATTGTAATATTCGCTGGAACTTTTACTCCTTTAAGATTGCTATTAATATCTAATATTACTGCTATTGCACCATTTTCTATTGCTTCTTTTATAAATTCATGCCCATCAAACTCAAAACCTTTTACAGCAACAAATAAGCTTCCAGGTTTCACATCTTTAGAATTGTCTGCAATAGATTTTATATCTATTTCCAAATCACCTTTTGATTTATAATTTTGTATTCCAACTAATAACTTTTTTAGTTCCATTTGTTCCCTCCAAACGAAATAATTTTCACAGCTATTATATATTAAAACCTTAAAACTGTCTACATTTTTTTGAATTTAAGTTTGTTTTTATAATAACATTTTAAAAGTTACAAAATATATGTTTTATGAAGTGGGTTTCGTGGGGACCAGTAAGCTACAGTCTATTAGATTTTAAATTTAAAAAAATTTTAAAATCATATAGACTGTGTGCAACTGGGATAACGAATAAAACATATATTTTTAGTAACTTTAATGTTATAAAAAACAAAACTTAAATTTCTTATAGCGAAATTATTAATAACCTTATTAAATAATATTTCTATAATTCTATAATAGAACTTTATTTTTAATAAAAAGAGCCATTCATGTTAATTTGAATGACTCACCTTCTAATTATCTACCATCACACCATCTTCTTTACTTTGACCTTTTTCAAATTTTTTCTTTGGACCTTCTGGCAATTTTACATCTTCATCTGTTACTACACCTTCCTCCAATGTATAGTCAAAATAATAACTATCTTCTCCAGTGCCCATTATTACTTTCACTGGTGTTTTATTTTCTTCATCAAAATATCTTCTTTCTTCATTTCCATATTTAATTTCTATACATTTTTTACCATTTTCTATAGTCTTTCTTACTTTATTAAATGGATTTAATGCAATCTTTATTAAATTCATATCCTCTAAATTTACTCCATTTTTCATTTTCAAATGCAACTTTGAGTTTACATTTATCATATTAGTTGGATTTTCTACTGAACCACCACTAACATACAATACATTTCCATCTGTCCATGACCATCTCCCAGGAAAATTTACTGAAAACCATTTTGAAACACCATCTTTATGATATACAAAGTTATTTTCACCATTTTCATATTTATAATTTTCACTCTCATTATATGCCATTAATGCATCTCTAATATCTTTTAATACAGAATACTTATAATATGTTATACCTGCATAACCCAAAGCCATTACAACAACAATAATAATTATTACTATTGCTAATATTTTACCTTCTTTCATGTCGATCCCTCCTTTGTTTTTTAATTATCTACCATCACACCATCTTCTTCACTTTGACCTTTTTCATATTTCATCTTTGAACCTTCTGGCAATTTTACATCTTCATCTGTTACTACACCTTCTTCAAATGTATAGTCAAAATCAAAACTATCTTCTCCTATACCCATTATTAATTTCACTGGTGTTTTATTTTCTTCATCAAAATATCTTCTTTCCTCATTTCCATATTTAATTTCTATACATTTTTTATCATTTACTGTAGTACTTCTTACAGTATTAAATGGATTTAATGCAATCTTTATTAAGTTCATATCCTCTAAATTTACTCCATCTTTCATTTTCAAATTCAAATTTAATCTTGAATTTATCATACTATCTGGATCTTCTACTTTGCTACCACTAGTATATAATACATTTCCATCTGTCCATGACCAAAGTTCATATTTTAAAGATGTACTAACCCATTTAGCAACACCGTCTTTATAATAACATACGATTTCTCCATTGTCATATTTATAATTTTCACTTTCATTATACGCCATTAATGTATCTCTGATACTTTTTAGCATACCATATTTATAAAGTACTATACCTGCATAACCAAAAGCCATTACAACAACAATAATAATTATTATTATTGCTAATATTTTACCTTCTTTCATGCACATCCCTCCTTTACTATACACCTCTATTTTACCATAAAATCTATATTCTAAGCAAATTTCACAAAAAACGACTTTTTAAACCTACACAAAAAGCACTTCAAACTTATTATTTGAAGTGCCTTCTTTATTACATATATTTAGGCTTTTTACTATATTCTGTATGTAAATATTTATGTGCTTTATGGCTTCCTGGCTTTTCTAAAAATTCTTTATATAATTCTATCATTACAGGATTTTCATGTGATTTTCTAATTACACTCTTTTCATCAATGTCATATATACTATCTGCTCTTAATTTTCTAACATCAACTGTTGCTCTAATTTTTGAACTCTTTATAGGTTGACCTCCACCCATTACACATCCTCCTGGACATGCCATTATTTCAACAAAATGATATGGAGATTTTCCTTCTTTAATTTGATTCATAATTTTTCTAGCATTTGCTAATCCACTAGCAACAGCAATTTTTATTTCTTTTCCAGCTACATTTAATGTTGCTTCTTTAATTCCTTTTTCACCTCTTACTTCGTGATACTCAATTTTATCTACACTCTTATTTTCCAAAGTATCAACTGCAGTTCTAATTGCTGCTTCCATAACTCCACCAGTAGTACCGAAAATTGCACCTGCACCACTAGCTTCTCCCATTGGCATATCAAATTCGCCATCTTCCAAATCAACAAAATTGATATTAGCTTCTTTTATCATTCTAGCTAATTCTCTAGTAGTAAGAACATAATCTACATCTCTTACACCATCAACTTCCATTTCTGGTCTACTACATTCATATTTCTTTGCAATACATGGCATAATTGAAACTGTACATATTTTTTCTCTTTCTATACCATATTTTTCTGCAAAATATGATTTTATTATTGCACCAAACATTTGATGTGGAGATTTACAACTTGATAAATGATCTAATAAATCACCATAATTTTTCTCTGCAAATCTTACCCAACCAGGACTACAAGAAGTAATCATTGGCAATTTACCACCATTTTGTACTCTTTCAACAAATTCATTTGATTCTTCCATAATTGTAAGGTCTGCACCAGTATTTGTATCAAATACTTTATCAAATCCTAATCTTTTTAATGCAGTTACCATTTTGCCTTTTGCATTTGTACCAATTGGCATTCCAAATTCTTCACCAATTGCTACTCTAACTGCTGGAGCTGTTTGAACAACTACAAAAGTATCTTTGTCTTTTATTTTTTTCCAAACATCTTTTATATATTCTTTTTCATGTAAAGCTCCTGTTGGACAAGCTTCTACACATTGTCCACAAAATGTACAATCTACATCATTTAAACTACAATCATAAGTAGTTGAAATACAAGCATCAAATCCTCTATTTACACTATCTATTGCTCCTATTTCTTGTACATTTTTACAAGTTGCTACACATCTTCTACATAATACACATTTATTAAAATCTCTAACTATTGCTGGTGATTTATCATCAATTTCATGTTTTGACATTTCTCCAGTAAATTCAATATCACGTACATTAAGCTTTTCCGTAAGAGCTTGGAGCTCACAATTTCCTGAACGAGTACAAGTTAAACAATCTTTTGGGTGGTTTGATAATATTAAATCAAGTGTTACTTGTCTTGCTTCTATTACATCTAGTGTATTAGTATGTACTACCATTCCATCTTCTACTTTTGTTATACATGATGTTGTAAAGCCTCTCCTGCCTTCAACCTCTACTATACACATTCTGCAATCTCCTACTTCATTTACACCTTTTAAAAAGCATAATGTAGGTATTTCTATTCCAGCACTTCTTGCAGCTTCTAATATTGTCTTTCCTTTTGTAGTTTTTACTTCTATTCCATCAATAGTTAATGTAACTAAATTTTCTTCCATTTATTTTTCCTCCTTTCCTAGTTTCCAATTGCGTGGAATGGGCATTTTGATAAACAAGTTCCACATTTTATACATTTCTCTTGATTTATAACTCTTACGTCTCTTCCTGTTCCTTCAATTGCTTCAACAGGGCAATTTCTTTGACATAAACCACATCCCTTACATTTTTCTGGAGTTATTGTTATTTTTGATAATGCTTTACATTCTAAAGTTCTACAATTTTTGTCTACGGCATGTTCTCTAAATTCATCTCTAAAATATTTTAATGTACTTATTACTGGATTTGGTGCACTTTGACCTAATCCGCATACACTAGCTTTTTTAACATTTATTGCTAATTTTTCTAACTTATCAATATCTTCTTCTGTTCCTTCACCTGAACACAATTTTTCTAACATTTCAAGCATTCTCTTTGTTCCAATTCTACAAGGATTACACTTTCCGCAACTTTCTTTTACAGTAAATTCTAAGTAGAATTTTGCTAAATTAACCATACATTTAGTATCGTCCATAACTATCAATCCACCAGAACCCATCATAGAACCTATTCTTGTTAGAGATTCATAATCTATCGGTGTATCCAAGTGTTCCGCTGGGATACAGCCTCCTGAAGGACCACCAGTTTGAGCTGCTTTAAATTCTCTACCATTTGGTATTCCTCCACCAATATCATAAACAATTTCTCTTAAAGTTGTACCCATAGGAACTTCTACAAGTCCAACATTATTTACATTTCCACCTAATGCAAATACTTTTGTTCCTTTTGAACCTTCTGTACCAATGCTTGCATACCAATCTGCTCCATTTAATATTATCTTAGTAATATTTGCATAAGTTTCCACATTATTTATAAGCGTAGGCTTTCCGAATAATCCAACATTTGCAGGAAATGGAGGTTTTACTCTAGGTTGACCTCTTTTTCCTTCAATTGATTCTAGTAATGCAGTTTCTTCACCGCATACAAACGCACCAGCTCCTAATCTAATATCAATATCAAATTTGAAACCAGTTCCTAATATATTATCACCTAACAAACCATATTCTCTAGCTTGACTAATAGCTACTCTTAATCTATGAACAGCAATAGGATATTCAG
>CANRQI010000002.1 GCA_947632835.1 uncultured Clostridia bacterium | reverse complement strand
GATTTCGTCTCCTCCGAAGAGGAGTTTCCCTCATTGTAGGGGGAATTTCCAGATTCATAAAATGGATTTGGAAAAAACTCCCCATAATGGGGAAGTTACTCGTAGGCTTGATGGCACTTGTCATTGTGATAGTGCTTATCATTATTTTCTAAATAAAAGGAGGAGTAATCATGACTAACGGACATAGAACATTCATGGCTGTTATGACCATGATGTTAACCTGGTGTTTTATCTCCGGAATAGCATTTGTGCTGTTCTGGAGTGAAATTATGGACGCAACCATCTTTAGCGAGATGGTTATGTGTTCATGGACCATCCTGGTCCAGCCCATACTTATGTATGGGTTAGTACTAGGAATATTCGAGGTCTTGGGGCGGTTGTCCGATACGCTCCAGGCTAGGATAAATGTCTGGTTTTACCATCCAATCAAGGATGGTAGAGCCAGAAACACATTACCATTTATTGTCGTCTTTGTGGCGATATTAATGGTATGTGTAATCCGTCTATTATACTTTATTGGCAATCCCGACACGGTTGTCAATAAAGTGTATGTATTCTTGAAAGACTGGGAAACAGTTTTTTCAAGGATGTTTGCCGGAGGGTTCTCCAGCCTTCTGGCAGTAATAGCGCTGATAATGCCGTTTATCAGTGCAATCACACTTATTATTGGGGCGTGGTTCTTTAGTCAGTCCAGACTGACTTTAAGAATCATGCGCATTCTTGCCATCGTTTGGATGGTGAGGATGTTGTATTTAGGGATTTTCTTCGGATATTCCATCGGAAGATGGATAACTGAAGATGGAGTACAGACTCTAGTCTGCCTTACAATTATCCTTTGGCCATTGGTCGAAGGAATAATTGTAGGGATAAGCGGAGGAAGACGGCGTTTGCCGTAATCCTCTGCCACCTTTCTCAAAATATTCTCCGGCAGTATACGCGGTATAGCGGAGCAGATACTGCTCGGAGAATGACTCGCGGTCGGTGCGAGTCAAGGGTCAAAAATCAAGGTTCAGAAACCCCGTTCTTCTATTGAGAAACGGGGTTTTTTATTTTATATATTATACAAATGTTCTATAAAATATCTTCTAGTAAAACTTTTAATCCTATAAAAACTAAAATTATTCCACCTGCTATTTCAGCTTTTTTCTTATATTTCACTCCATAACGGTTTCCTATCATTACTCCTAAAAACGATAATATATATGCTATAATTCCTATTATTAAAATTGCTACAATTATATTAACTTCAAGCATTGCAAACATTATTCCTACTGCTAGTGCATCTATGCTTGTAGCTATTGCAAGTGCAAACATTTCTCGATAATCATAATTTGTTTCATCTAAATTGTCTTTATTTTCAAAAGCCTCACAAATCATTTTTCCACCTATCGCTGTAAGTAAAATAAAAGCTAACCAATGATCTATAAATTCAATGTATTTTGCAAACTTTATTCCAATAATCCAACCTGAAAGTGGCATTAATGCTTGGAAAATTCCAAAAAAAGCTGATAAAATTGCGGAATATTTATAATCAATTTTTTGCATTCTTAATCCTTTACAAACCGAAACTGCAAATGCATCCATTGCTAATCCTATTGCTATCAATAATATTTGAAAAATTCCCATAATGGCCTCCAAAAAATATTAAAATCTAATATTAAAATATATTTTTTATAAAAAAAAATAGAACTTAGAAAGTATCTAAATTCTAATTTTGCTTAATTCTATTTCAATTTCCAATTGCTTCGCATCTCGTATAACACTCAATAGAATTTTATCTCCTGGAATTTTAGTATATAAATAATTGCTAAGCTCTACCATATTTCTAATTTCATTATTATCTATTTTCGTTATTATATCACCTGAAAATATTTTTTCTTTTGCTGGACTATTTTCTTCTATTTTTTCAATATAAACACCTGAATTTATGTCTATTCCTAAATTAAGATATCTTATAACATCATAATCAAAACCATAAACTCCTAAATATGCTTCTTCAAAATCTCCATTTGTTTCATACTTTTCAATTATCGTTTTTATTCTATTTATTGGAATAATAACATTTAGCTTACTAGATGAAATGCCTATTACTTCCCCATCTATATTTAAAATTGGACTACCTGTTTGCTCAGAACTTATAGTATTGTTCATTTTCATTATATCTTCAACATATATTTCAGATTGTTCATTTACAATTTTTAAAGTTTTATTTATTTCACTAATTATACCAATTTGAAGATTTTGGTTAAAATTATATCCTATTGGATTACTAATCATATAAATTTCTTCACCTAAGCTACAATTATCTGAATCTCCCATAGATAAAGCGAGTAAATTATTAGCCGAAATTTTTATTATTGCAATATCCAAATTTCTATTTATCCAAACAACTTCTGCTGGATAAACTGTACCATTTTTTAAAGTAACATAGCAAGTACTTTCTCTTTCACCAGCTATACTCTGATTTGTTAAAATATATCCATCAGAAGTAATTATTATTCCACTCCCTATTCCAAGTTTTTCTTCTGAATTTTCTACAAAAATTGATGTATTATTTGTGCTAAATTTCGATACTCCAACTACCGAATATATTGTATTTTTTACCAAACTTTCAATATCAAAATCATTTAAAACTGTATCTGTTCCAGCTAAAGTAGTCTCCTCCATATTTTCATTTATATTTATATCAATTTTATTTATTAAATTAATTAATATACTTATAATAATTATTAAAAAAAATATTATTAAAATAAACCATAAACTATTACTTTTCTTCTTTTCATAATACATTAGTCAATCTCCTTTTTTATTTTATTATATTTTTCCATTTTTTTGAAATTATATACTTTTTTATTTTAAATCTTTGTGTTTTTTATAATTATGAAAATATATGTTTTATTCGTTCTCCCAACAACGCACAGTCTGTAAAATTTTAAAATTCTGTGGAACATAAAATTTAACAGACTGTAGCTAGCCGGTCCCCACGAAACAACTTCATAAAACATATATTTTTCATAACTATTAAAAAGTATCAAAACTTAAAATAAAAAAGTATTGACTTATTTCAATATTAAATAGATAATATATATGTATAAATGTCACATAAGAAGAAGGGGATTTAAAAAAAATGAACACATTATTTTACTCATTTACAATCGGTGTACTATTAGCTATAATTTTAATATTTTTAATTTACTTTTTGAAAAAAATTAATAGAACACAATTACAACAAATATGTAGTGTTAATATGATTTTACTAATTACAACTTGTATATTTATATTTTTACAAATGCAATTATCTCCAATATTAAATATAGACCCAATATATTTTGCATATTTTTATTATATTGGAATTGTATTTTTTCCAATATCGTTGTATTTTACAGTATTAATATTTGTACAAACAAAAATAAATTTTAAACCCAAATATTTACTTTTATTTATTATTCCATTAGTTTGTTTAGTAGGTTTATGGACTAATGAAAAAACACATTTATTTTTTACAAATTATGATTTAAATTTAAATGAATGTTCTTTTGGACCTTTATTTGTTGTAAATGAAATATATTCATATATTTTATACATTATATCAGTAATTCAATTATTAAAATATTTTAGGAGAAATTCTGGATTATTTTCTCAACAATTAGGATTATTTTTAATAGGAATTGTATTTCCATTTTTCCTAAACATACTTGGAGCTTTAAAAATAATTGATGTAACTATTTATATAACACCAATTTCCCTTTCTATTTCAATAATTTGTTTTACTTTAGCATTATTCAAATATCAAATATTAGACACATTGCCAATTGCTTTAACAAAAATAGTTAATAGAATTTCGGATGGATATATAGTTTTAAATGAAAAAAATATAATAACAAATCATAATCTTACTTTTATAGATATTTTTAAATTACAAAATGAAAATATTGATTCGCTACATTTATTTGATTTATTAGCATTTGAACAATTTAAAGGATTAGATGAATCTTTAATTATTAGTGCTTTAAAATCTGTTAAAGATTCTAATGAAACTTTAATTTTCGAATTAGAATTTAAAAATATACAAAAATTTTTAAGATTAGAAATTAATAATATAAAATCTGATGATTTATTTATAGGTGCTTTAATCTTAATTAAAGATGTTACTGAACATCATAAAGATTTGGAAATAATTAAATCAAACCAAAACATACTTATTGAAAAAGAACGTTTAGCTTCTCTAGGTCAAATGATTAGTGGAGTTGCTCACAATTTAAAAACACCTATATTTTCTATAGTTGGTGCTACTGAAGGACTATCAGATTTAGTAAACGAATATTCTTCTTCTATTACAGATAAAACTGTAACTACAGAAGACCATATAGCTATTGCAAAAGATATGTCTGACTGGGTTGAAAAAATTAAACAATACACAACTTATATGTCTGACATTGTAACAGCTATTCGTGGACAAGCTGCTTCATTTACAGAAAATACTTTCGAAACTTTTTCAATTGATGAAGTTATGAAACGTGTTAATATTCTTATGAAGCATGAATTGCAACAATCTTTAGTTACATTAAATATTTCTTATAATTTAAATAAAGAAATATCTTTACATGGAAATATCAATAGTTTAATACAAATTATGAATAACCTTATTTCAAATGGTATTCAATCTTATAATGGAGCACCAAATAAATCTATTGATATAAACATTGAAAATAGTAATAGTCTTTTAACAATTACTATTGCTGACCATGGATGTGGAATTGAGCCTACAATTAAAGAAAAATTATTCAAAGAAATCATAACTACAAAAGGTAGTAGTGGTACTGGGCTTGGTTTATTCATATCATATTCAAACTTAAAAACACAATTCAATGGTAATTTAACTTTTGAATCTGAACTTGGAAAAGGAACTACTTTTACTATTACTCTTCCAATTCCAATTAATTAAGCAAAATATTAAGGGGGTTTATTATATATGCGTCATTCAGAACAGGGAATTGAACAGAAACCATATAAAATTATAGCAGTTGATGATGAAGGTGGTATTATAGATTCTTTATCAGTATTTTTAAAACGTTCTGGTTATCAATTAACAGGTATAACTAATCCATTAGAAGCTATAGAGCGTGTACGAAATGAACATTTTGATTTAATGTTACTTGATTTTATTATGACACCTATTCATGGAGATAAAGTTGTAGAGGAAATTAGAAAATTTAATTCAGAATTATATATTTTATTACTAACTGGTCATAAGGATTTAGCTCCACCACTAGAAACAATTAGAAAATTGTCAATTCAAGGATATTGTGAAAAAAGTGATAAATTTGATCAATTATTACTTCTAATTGAATCTGCTATAAAATCTATTGAACAAATGAAGGTTATAAATGAAATTAATAACCAATTAAAACAATCTAATAAAGAATTGGAAAAAGCATATTTAGAAAGTATTGAAACTTTAAGATATACCGTTGAAGCCAAAGATAAATACACTAGAGGACATTCTGATAGAGTATCTGCATATTCAGTATTAATTGGAAAATATATGGGATTATCTGATCAAGATTTAAAAACTCTTAAAATTGGTGGACTTTTTCATGATATTGGAAAAATAGGAATTCCTGATAGTATTCTTTTAAAACAATCTAAACTTACAGATGAAGAATACAATGAAATTAAAAATCACCCATCTATTGGAAAACATATACTTTCAAATGCAACTATATTTAAAGATATGATACCTATTGTTTATCATCATCATGAAAAATATGATGGTACAGGTTATCCTGGAAAATTAGCTGGTGATGACATACCATTTTTTGCAAGAATTGCAGCGGTTGCAGATACTTTTGATGCAATGACTTCTAGACGTTCTTATAGAAATGCTTTACCTTTAGAGGTTGTTAAAGGTGAGATTATAAAATGTTCTGGAACTCAATTTGATCCAAAAATTGCAAAAGTATTTTTAGATATATTAGACAATCATTATGATGAAATTTTAGAAATACAAAATAAATTTTCTACAACTGAATAATTATATTGAAAGGACTAGAATCTATGACTATACAAGATATGAAAAAAAATGCAAAATTAAAATTAAGTGGTAATTACTTAAAATGTGTGTTTTCAGCTTTAATATATTTTATTATAGTTTTAGTTTTAACTTATTTACTTAAATTTATCATATTAAAATTAAATCAACAAATATTAGAAATTATTATTGAAGCAATATTCTCAATTATATCTTTTACTTTAGCTATTGGAATTACAGTAAATATTATAAACTTAACTGATAATAAATCAAAAGGAATAAGTAAATTTTTAGATAATAGTCTTTTAAACTTTACAAAATATGCAAAAATACTTTTTCATATTATTGTAAAAATTGCTATACCACTTGTACTTTTTGGATTAGCAACATTTTACCATTTAGGTACATCAATAGCATATAGCAATAATAAAAGTTTTTTATGTTTTTCGCCTAACTACATTTATTTTTCAACTATATTATTTTTAGCAATGAGTTTTGTTTTAATTTATTTTATATTAAAATTTATCATTGTTCCTTATGTTAGTGTTGAACATCCTGAATTTTCAGCAAAAGAAATTGTAGAAAATTCAAGAGATACAATGAAAGGCAACATATTTAACTATATACTTTTAATATTATCATTTCTTCCATGGATAATATTAATGTCAATAATTTTGTTTATTTTTAATAAGTTCATTCCTGCTCAATTTTTAACACCATTTGTTATTTTATTTGATGCAATTTTAAAACCTTATACAACAACTAGTATTTCAATGTTTTATGATGATATAAAAAATCAAGATTTGAAAAATAAAACTAAAGTATAACTTTTATAAAAAAGTATCCTAAAATCAAAATTTTAATAATTTTAGGATACTTTTTCATTATCTATCTAATTTCATACTAAGTGAAACTTTATGCCTTTCACTATCAATATTTATAACTTTTACTTTTACTACATCTCCTACTGAAACAATTTCTGATGGATTTCTTACAAATTTTTCAGACATTTCTGAAATATGAACTAAACCATCATATTTAACTCCTATATCAACAAAAGCTCCAAAATCAATAACATTTCTAACTGTTCCTGTTAATACCATTCCATCTTGCAAATCTTCAAATTTTAAAACATCACTTCTTAATACTGGCTTCGGCATACTTTCTCTAGGATCTCTGCCCGGTTTTGAAATTTCTTCTATTATATCTTTTAAAGTTAATGCACCTACATTTAATTCTGTTGCCATCTTTTCCACATTAACTTCTTTTAAAGCCTTTTTTATTTCCTCTAATTTTTCTTTTTCCAAAATGTTTTCCACAGAATATCCCAATTTTGTTAATAACTTTTTAGCTACATCATAACTTTCTGGATGAACTGCTGTAATTTCTAGAGGATTTTCTCCATTAAAAATTCTAATAAATCCTGCACATTGTTTGTATGCTGTTGGACCTAATTTTGGAACTTTAAGTAAATCTTTTCTTTGTTTTATTTCACCATTTTCATCTCTATATTTTACTATATTTTTAGCAATTGTTCCATTTATTCCAGATACATAAGAAAGTAATGAAGGTGTAGCAGTATTTACATCAACACCAACAGAGTTAACAGCATCTTCTACGACACCAGTTATACTCTCACTTAATCTTTTTTGATTAACATCATGTTGATATTGACCAACTCCTATTGATTTAGGATCAATTTTTACAAGCTCTGATAATGGATCTTGTAAACGCCTTGCAATTGAAATTGCTCCTCTTAAAGAAACATTTATATCTGGATATTCTTCAGTAGCAAGTTTTGAAGCAGAATATACAGAAGCACCCGCCTCACTAACAATTGCATAATATATATCTTTATCCATTTCTTTTAGCATGTCTGAAACAAATGCCTCTGATTCGCGTGAGGCTGTTCCATTTCCAATTGAAATCATGTTAACGTCATATTTATTTATTAAATCTTTTAAAGCCTTTTTTGCTCCTTCTACGTCGTTTTGTGGTTCTGTTGGATAAACAGTTGTTGTAGCTAAAACTTTTCCTGTTTTATCAATTACTGCTATTTTACAACCTGTTCTATATGCTGGATCAAAGCCCATAACTGTAATATCTTTTATAGGTGGTTGCATAAGTAATTGTTTTGCATTTTTTCCAAATACTTTTATTGCTTGTTCTTCTGCTTTTTCAGTTAAATTATTTCTTATCTCCCTTTCGATTCCTGGAGCTATCAATCTTTTATATGAATCTGAAATTGCAGTTGAAAGTAGCTCTGCAAATTGACTTTTATTATCTAAGATAATTTGCTTTTCTAAATATTCTAATATTTTTTCATCTGGACTTTCTAATTTTACTTTTAAAAATTCTTCCTTTTCTCCCCTATTTATAGCCAAAATTCTATGACTTGGAAGCCTTAAAATTCCTTCTTTATAATCATAATACATTTCATAAGGTGATTTTTCTTCTTTCGCCTGTTTTGTAGTAATCACAGCTTCTCTAAAATTCATAGATTTTATCTTTTTTCTATAATCACTATCATCAGAAATATTTTCAGCAATAATATCTAAAGCTCCATTAATAGCTTCTTCTCTAGTTGCAACTCCTTTTTCCTCATTAATATATTCATCTGCAATTTCATATATATTTCTCTTTTCCTTTTGCAAATAAATAATTTGACTTAATGGCTCTAAACCTTTCTCTTTAGCTATTGTAGCCTTTGTTCTTTTTTTAGGTCTAAAAGGTCTATAAATATCTTCTAATTCTGACAAAACTGTTGTACTTGCAATTTTTAAAGTAAGTTCATCTGTTAATTTACCTTGTTCATCAATTAATCTTATTATTTCTTCTTTCCTAGCCTCTAAATTCCTAAGATATTTAAGCCTTTCATCTAAAGTTCTTAAAATTTCATCACTTAGATTTCCTGTAACTTCTTTTCTATAACGTGCAATAAATGGTATTGTATTTCCATCATCTATTAATTTTATTGTACTTTCTACTTGTGATTCTCTAATATTTAGCTCTTCTGCTATTTTCTTTGTTATAATACTCATCTTTTCCTTTTGTATAATATCTAATATTATACTAATCTCCTTTATAAATTTATTTAATTTTGTTCTTCTAAGTACTCATCATAAGTACATTCTCTAATAACAACATTTTTTCCATCTTTTAAATCTATAATTTTATTTGCAACTGTTTGAGTTAATTGATGGTCATGTGAAGTAAACAATAATATTCCTTGATATTTTCGTAAACCTTCATTTAATGCTGTAATACTTTCCATATCTAAGTGATTTGTAGGCTCATCAAAAATCAAAAAATTAGCACCTGAAAGCATTAATTTTGAAAGTACACATCTAACCTTCTCTCCACCTGACAAAACTGTTACATCTTTTAAAGCTTCATCACCTGAAAATAACATTCTTCCTAGAAAACCTCTAACATAAGTTTCATCTGGATCTTTTGAATATTGACGTAGCCAATCTACTAACTTCATATTTTCTGTAAATAAATAGTTATTATCTTTTGGAAAATAATCTTTAGTAATTGTTACACCATAAATTATTTCTCCTGAATCTGGTTCAAGCTCCCCAGATAATATTTGAAATAATACTGTTTTAGCAATTTCATTATCAGCTAAAAAAGCAACTTTTTCATCTCTTTTTATAGTAAATGAAACATTATCTAATATTTTTTCTCCATTTATAGTTTTAGTTAAATTTTTAACTTCTAATATATCTTTTCCATATTCTCTATCTGGTTTAAAATCAATATATGGATATTTTCTATTTGATGGTTTAATTTCATCTAATTCTATTTTCTCTAAAGATTTTTTTCTTGATGTAGCTTGTTTTGACTTTGATGCATTTGCACTAAATCTTGCAATGAAATCTTGTAACTCTTTAATTCTTTCTTCTTTCTTTTTATTTGCTTCTTTCATCTGTTTTAATGCAAGTTGACTAGATTCATACCAGAAGTCATAATTTCCTGGGTATACTTTTATTTTTCCAAAATCAACATCTGCAATATGTGTACAAACTTTATTTAAGAAATATCTATCATGAGATACAACTATAACAGTATTCTCAAAATCAATTAAAAAATCTTGTAACCAATTAATAGCTTTCATATCTAAATCATTTGTAGGCTCGTCTAATAAAAGTACATCTGGATTACCAAATAATGCTTGTGCAAGAAGAACTTTAACCTTATCCTTTGCTTCAATTTCACTCATATATTTATAATGAATGCTACTATCTATACCTAAATCATTTAGCAATTTAGCAGCATCTGATTCAGCATTCCATCCGTCTAATTCAGCAAATCTTTCTTCAAGTTTTGCTGCTCTCATTCCATCTTCTTCTGAAAAATCAGGTTTAGCATATATACTATCCTTTTCCTTCATTATTCTATATAATTCACTATTTCCCATCATTACAGTATCTAAAATAGTATAACCTTCAAATGCAAAATGGTCTTGTTTTAAAACTGATAATCTTTCATTTTTATCTAATATAACTTCACCTTTGCTTGGCTCAATTTCGCCAGATAAAACCTTCAAAAATGTTGATTTACCAGCACCATTTGCACCTATTAAACCATAACAATTTCCCTTTGTAAATTTAATATTAACATCTTCAAACAATACTCTTTTTCCAAAACGTATTGTAACTCCATTTGAAATAAGCATTTAACTCAAACCTCCGAATTTTACTAATATCGATATTATATACTAATTTCTAGCAATTGGCAAGAATAAAATGATTTTAAGTTTTTTTAGTTATTAAGTTACAATAAATATACGTTATATACATATACGTTATATACGTTTTAAAAAGTTTTAATATATTTTTTTAGTTATTCTCCCCATTTAAGAAAATGTAATTCACTAACGTTTATAACATTTTCTAAAACGGTCCCCACAAACCATAACTTAAAAAATATATTAAAACTTTTTCTAAACTATACTGAAAATATAAAAAAATATATGTTTTATGAATGAGCTTCGTGGGGACCGACTAGCTACAGTCTGTTAAATTTTATGTTCTACAGAATTTTAAAATTTTACAGACTGTGCGCGGTTGGGATAATGAATAAAACATATATTTTTGTAATTTTATATTTTCAATAAATATATTTCTTGTAACTTAATAACTAAAAAAATGCCGAAGCTTAAATTAAGTTTCGACATTCTTTAATTAAGAAAGATATATTTTTTACTTTAATTTTCTGAAAGTATTTTTGCTTTTTTATCTTTTAATGTAAATTTAACTCCTGTTTTATCTGTTAATAACAAAAGTATTTTTTTAGCAAATTCTTTTTCATATTTTAAATCGTTTTCAAAAGATAATATTAATTTATCATTTCCTGTACAAGTAATTTTTATAGTTTTTTGATTTTGTCCCATTAATAATAATACTGTTTCTAATATCAAAAATATTAAAGTATCAGCATTTTTTCTTACTATAATAGAATCATCCTCCACGTTTATAAGTAACTCTGTAAAGTTTTCTTTTATCTTACTTGTAAGCAAAGTTCTAACAATATCCACCAAATCTACTAATCTCATATAATTTGTACTTTCAAAGCCCAATGCTGAAAATACTTTACCAACTTTTTCGTTAGAATTTTCTATAACTCTATTTTCTTCCTCATAATCTGATGTATCTGTTGCAATTGATTTATTTGCTACACCAATAGAGAATAATTGGTCCTTTGCTTCATTAATTAATCCAACAGATAATTCGCCAATTAATTGTTTTTTATAATTTAATGAGTCAAGTTTTATTTCTTGCATTCTATTTAATTTAATTAATCTCATTGTTTTTATCGCTGATAATGTTAATAATAAAAGTTCATCTACACCTTTAGTTTTATCATGATAACCTTGTATATCAAGGGCAGTTAATGTTTCAATTGGTGGTTTTTTCTCTGAAAATCCAGTTTGCAAAATTACTAATGCTTTAGTATTAAAAGTTCTAAGCTCTTTAACAAATTCTTCTCCTGTAAGTTCAGGCATAAAATAATCTAATAATACTATATCTATATTATTTTTTTTACAAATTGTTAAAGCTTCTTGTGGATTTATACAAGATTCTATGTTTAATCCACTTTCTTGCAAATACATTTTCGTAACCTTTACATAATTTTCATCATCATCTACTAACAATACTTTGGTCTGTTTTAATCCCTCAATTTCAACCATTTTATTGTACCCCCTTCATTGGTATCTCAATTATAAATTTTGTCCCAATTCCTTCTTTAACCTCGAACCAAATTTCTCCTTGGTAAATTCCTTTTATTACAGAACCAGCTAAATACATACCAAGTCCTGTACCTTTCGCACCTTTTGTTGTCATTATATTTTTAAACAAATATTTTTGAACTTTTTTAGGTATTCCACCTGCTTCATCTTCAACTTCAATTCTACAAATATTATTTCCTTTTGTAAATGCTGTTAATTTTACATTACCCTTCTTACCATTTCCACCATAAGCTTGTATACTATTAACAACAATATTTGTAAGTACTTGTCCTAGTTTTGTTCTCTCACCATATATTTCAATTTCTTCTTTAACTTCACTTTCAAAAGTACATCCATTCTTTTTCTGTTCATTTTGAGTAAGTACATGTAAATCATCAACCATTTTATTTAAGCTAAAAACTTCTTTTTCATTACTACCTAAGTTTCTAATTTGATTTCTCATACTTGTTACAATATTAATAATTCTATCTGAAGAAACTTGCATACTTGCTAGTAATTCTTTTTCCAAATCAGAAGTACAAGACTTTTCAAGCATCAATATTGATGTATTTATTGAAGAAATCGGTGTATTAATATCATGTGCCATACCACCTGCAAGCTCTCCTAATACAGATAATTGTTCTTGTTTAAACATTATATCTCTTTGTATTAAAAGTTTATCTTGAATTTTATTATAATAATAAGATACATTTCCTATCTCATCATTTGAAAGTATTGGCATGAAATTTTTCTTTAAAATATCTTTATCAGATAAAATGCTAAGCATATTCTTTTCAACACTCTGGAATTTAGAGCTACTACTCTTTGACCAATATAATAAAATAATTTCATAAACTACAAACATTATAATACTAATACGAATTAAGAAATAAAATGAGTCTAAGTTTCCAGCAAAATATTTAGCACCTATATAATAAGCTCTTCCAAATTTATCTTTAATACATTTTATATAAGCATGTTCATCTATTCCATAAGATTCGTAAATTACATTATCAGTTTGTGTTAAATCAATTCCATCTCTACCATTTTCATCTGTATAATAGTAAAAATATTTATCTTTATAATTAAGCATAAAATCTGTTAAATCTTCGTTACTAGATGTCATAACATTTCCATCATAATCTATAACAAATAATACATTATCACTTTCCCACAATGGAACATTTAATTTCATAGTACGTAACATATTATATAACTGCAAATCTTCTTTATTAAATTCTAAATCATTCATATATGCTTTATAATAAGTTGAAATTGATTTTGAATAAACATTAACAGTATTTGAATAAGAAAAATTTATAAAAATTATAAAAATTGCAATAATTGTAGGAACAATTTGAATAAGTAATGAAATTGAATTGCTAACTGTTACTTTATTTTTCTTATAAAAATGATTATTTTCATAACTCTCTTTTAATATAATATTCAAATATTTTTGTAAAAAATAATATTTGAATACGCTTAATATTAACCATGCTGCAATAATTAACAAACTCAACCTAACAAGGAAATTTGATATTTTACTAAACCCTTGTATACTTGATTTTCCAAAAGTTATAAAATAAACTATTGATATCAATACTACAGAACATATAATTGCAAATTGGATAATCATAAATTTATATGGATAAATCATACAATCATCTCTAATATCAACTATAAATTTTTTATCCCTCTGTGGATTTCCATAATTTATCCATTTATCAATTCTTTTCATAAATATTTTATCTATTATCATTTCTGCAACTGACACAATTCCAAATGCTAAGATAAAATATATAAATAGTGGTATCTTGATTGTTTCAATTTGAAAATCAATATGGTCAAAATATTTAGGAAAATTTAATAGTTTTGGCAATAAGAAATAAAATACTATAGTTATTATAAGCGTTGATAATAAAAACATTACATTATATTCTCTTCTTGCCTTTGTTAGTTTATTATTTTTCATTTTACCTCTTTTCTTTTGTTTCTATCCTTAGTATTTTATCAGTTTTCTGGAACATTATTCACTGCAACTGTGTTTTCAATTGCATTATTTATTTCAACATTTGCAGTATCATCTGGTATTTTTGGTGTACTATTAGGTTTAACAGGTACACTATTTTTTATTGAACTTGAATCTATATGAATTTCATTTATTGATATAATTTCATTTGATAAACTTGGTGTAATTGTATCTGAATCAATTGGCATATTGATTTGTTCTCTATATACAACTTTATTTTCTTCATTTATAAAATTATACATACTTCTTTTTTTATTTGAATTACTTAAATAAAATATACCATACACTACTAAAGCTCCTAAAATAACTATTACTGCTAATTTCAATTTTGTAATTCCTGATTCATCTTTCATTTTTCAATACATTCCTTTCCTTTGAAAATAAAATTAATATTCTATTTTCACTTTGAATTTAAAGCATATATAACTTATAAAATATTAAAAAATGCAAAATAATTACATTTTATTTTCTCATTAATCAAACCATTTTATAATAAAATATAAAACTTTATATATATTATATACATAACTAAAATTTTACTCAATAGAAAATTGAAATTTTTTTAAAAAATCTATTAAATAAATATATACTGTAACAAAAAATATTACAGTATATACCATTTTATAATATTTCAAGACCTGCAAATTTTGCCATTAAACGTTTATGTCCTGCCTTTTCAAAATTTATATCTACTTTTAAATCTTCTCCTTCTGCTTCTACCTTACTAATTATACCCTCACCAAATTTTTTATGAAATACTCTTTTGCCTTCACTATACAAAGATAAATCAACATCTGCTTGTGGTTTAGCACTTATAGATTTTAAGAAGCTATCTGCACTTCTAAATTGAAACGCATTGTTAGATTTTTTACCATATATCCATTCATATTTTGATTCTTTAAATTCTTTTTGAGAATTAAAGTTTTTCTCTCTTTCACCAAATACTTCATCTGCTCCATCTAACATAGTTTTAGGAATTTCTTTTAAAAACCTAGATGGATTATTGCAATTCGTTGAACCAAATATTGTTCTTTGCCTACTGCAAGTCAAAAATAAATGTTCTTTTGCTCTAGTTATTCCAACATAACAAAGACGCCTTTCCTCCTCTAATTCTTTTTGCTCACCAATTGATTTATATCCTGGAAAAATACCTTCTTCCATACCAACTAAAAATACAACTGGAAATTCTAATCCTTTTGCACTATGTAATGTCATTAATGTAATTGCTTCTTCTGATTCTTCTAAACCATCTATATCTGAACTTAGTGTAATTCCCTCCAAAAATTCTGCAAGTGAACTATCAACCATTTCTTCTTCAAATTCCATAGCTACAGTTAAAAACTCGTTTAAATTTTCTATTCTATTTTCAGCCTCTACTGTATTTTCACTTTCCAAAGCTTGTGTATACCCTGTTTGTTGAAGAACTTGTTTTACTAAATCAGAAATTTTCATGCTATCCTTTTTATTTTTTAATTCTTCAATAGTTGCTACAAATTGTTGAGCATTTCCAGATACTCTAGTTAAACCATATTCTGAAGATTTTTTTATAACCTCAAACATAGAAACCCCTTCGCTATTAGCAATTGCTTCTATATTATCTAAACTTGTTTTTCCTATTCCTCTTTTTGGTTCATTAATTATTCTACTTAAACTTAAATTATCATTAGTATTTTGAATTAATCTTAAATATGCTATAATATCCTTTATTTCTTTTCTATCATAGAACTTTAAACCACCTACAATTCTATATGGTACATCTTCTCTACGTAAAATATCCTCTATACTACGAGATTGAGAATTCATTCTATATAAAACTGCAAAATCTGAATATTTATAATACTCTACACCTTTTAAGTAATTTATTTTTTGAACTATAAAATTTGCTTCATCATATTCATCATCTCCTCTATATACAAAAGGAAGTGAACCTGCTTCATTACTTGTCCAAAGTTTCTTTTCATATTTGGTTTCATTATTTTTTATAACTGCATTGGCTACATTTAAGATATTTTGCGTACATCTATAATTTTGCTCTAACTTTATAATTTGCGTTCCTGGAAAATCTTTTTCAAAATTTAAAATATTAGAAATATCAGCACCTCTAAAAGAATATATTCCTTGATCATTATCACCAACAACGGTAATATTTCCATACTTTGATGCCAATAATGTTATTAATGTAAATTGAGATTTATTTGTATCTTGATACTCATCAACTAAAACATACTTAAATTTTTCTGTATAATATTCAAGAACATCAATATTTTCCATTAAAATTTTTATAACAAAATTTATAATATCATCAAAATCAATTGCATTATTTTCTTTTAACCTCTTTTGATAAATTTTATAAATTTCTGCTATTTGCTCTTTTCTAAAATCTCCTTTATTTCTAGCTAAATAGCTATCTGGCTCTAGCATATCATTTTTTGCATTACTAATTTCATATTGTACACTTTTTTCAGTAAAAATTTTATCATCTAATTCTTTAGATTTTAAAATTTGTTTAATTAAAGTTTTTTGATCTGAAGTATCAAAAATTACAAATGAAGAATCAAAACCATCAATTCTATCTATAAATTTTCTTAAAATTCTAACACAAATTGAGTGAAAGGTTCCAATCCAAATATCTTTTGCAATATCACCAACTAAATTTTCTACTCTTTCCTTCATTTCATTAGCAGCTTTATTTGTAAAAGTAATAGCTAAAATATCCCAAGGTCTAACATTTTTTTCACTCATCAAATAAGCTATTTTATGAGTTAAAACTTTAGTTTTTCCGACTTCCAGCACCTGCTATTACTAAACATGGGCCATCTGTTTTTACAACTGCTTCATACTGTTTATCATTCAATCCTTCTAATAAATTCATATTTAACTACATTCCTCTCTTTCTAGCTTTATCTAACGTTTTTTATAATATTCCTTATTTATCTTATATTTTTTAAAATAATTGTGAACTATTGTTTGATATTATATAATAGTTTTAGCATTAAGTCAATTGAAATTATTTTTAAAATTTTTATAAAAATATATTGTAAGATTTTTGTGTATATGTTATGATTTTATTATAGTAAATTGCTAATGAAAAAAGAAAGGATGTACACGAATGAAGAAAAAAGATATAAGTGCAAAAACTGCTACAAAAGCTCTTATTAATGGGTTTGTAGCATACGGTGTTTTAGTTGTATTTTTATTTATAATACTAATCATTTTAATATCTTACTCTATAAATAATCATATGGATACTATAAACTTTGATGTTCTAAAGTATTCTTTACCTGGATTTGGAGCTTTTGTTGTATTTTTCCTAATTCATGCTATTTGTAGATTAAGTACTTTTGATTTATTTAAAGACTGCAAAATTGAGAAAGATAAGGTTGAGACAGTTTCTAATAGAATGAATTTATTTTTCATATTTTTAATTGGAGTTTCTGTTGTTACAATTATATTTTTCTTATCAATAAAATTTAATAATGAAAAATTAAATATTGAAGAATTAAAAAGTATGTATTATTCACAATATAATGAAGATTTTGCTCAATATCTAACTTTAGATTTATTGCAAAAATATCAAATTAACAAAACTAATACTTTAATTCAAACAATCATATTAGAATGTGGATTATTGCTAGGAATCTTCTCATTAATTCCAGCACAAAAAAGATTAATTGAAAAGTATAATACTTAAAAAAACGAAGAATGAATGTAAAAATACATTCATTCTTCATTTTTTAATGACTGACGATATGCTAATGTTTTTTCATAATTCTGTTTCAATCCTTCTTCATCTAAACCACGGTCATAAATTCTTAAACACCAAAGTGAACCTTGGACATAATTCCAATTTCCTCCAAAATCTACTGTACATCTGCCTATTTCTATATAATCCAAAGTTTTTGCAAAATCCACAAAATGGTCAAAATAACCTTTACTTATTTTCCCGCACAGCAACATTAGTACCATCAACAAAAAACTCCTGCGACACATCTTCTTCCCCCAATACGAAACTCAATGCGTAAGCATGATCATTATTTAAATCCAATGTTACAGGAAGCATTTGATTCCAAGGCAAAGGAGGTCCACCAAAACTTCCAGCATCATCACCCTTGTAATCACTCAAACTATACCAAAACCCAGTATTCCCGTGATAACAAAAATCTTGTAATTGTAAATTGTCCATAATTTCCGATTCCAAAGCGACAATACTCCACCTGTATTAGTGCTATAAAGAGTTCCATCATAACCACTTATTTTACCATAAAATTCAAAAGTCAATCCTTTTGAAAAATCAAAACCACCGTCGTGAGATATTTCTATATAATTATTGCCATTCAGCTTAAATGATTTTTGCTCGCTATCAATATACAAATTTGAATCTGTTGATTTTAATCTATCATATCCATTATCATTTTCAAGAACTGAAGTAAATTTCTTTTGTTCTTCAAAAGCTAGTTTTCTTTCTTCATAAGTATCATTTACTGTATCATCAAAATATCTTAAAGTTACATTATCTCCCCAACTATCTTGACCATCACCAATATTAGTTGCATCCATATTAAATATCAATCCTTCTTTAACTCCTACAGTTGATTCGAAATCCAATCTTGTAAATGTATCATCTTTTAACTCTTTCATTTTTCCACTTTTATCAACAAGCCAATTTGTGGTTGCCTCTTGTCCATTTTTTAATTTTGTTCCTTTTGGAATATAATAATATCCTGTTCCATATACTTCTCCTGTTTCCTTTTCTACTATTATATTCCATCTATCTCCATTTTCTACCGTTCTATCAAACAATTCTTGCCCTACACTCATTGTGCCATCATCATTCATTACATTTTCTATAACCATTAATTTTATTGCTTCTTCATCACTTGCTTTTTCTGATAACTTTTTTGCCTCTTGGGCTTTTGTTATTATCCCATTATCTCCTATTATGCTATTTAAAGATACTCCGTGCCAAAATAAGCATACTGATTATCGTGATTTTGTTACATTATGACGAACAAAAATATTTAAAATTATATTATTAGCAATCCTAATAAAACACCTAAAATATTTCCCATTTTACTAGCTCTACCTTTATATAACATATTTGACTCTGGTATAATTTCACAAGCAGTAATATATAACATCGCTCCAGCTGCAAATCCTAAAGACATTCCAATCATTTCTTTAGAAATATTACCAATAATTGCACCTATCAATGCTCCTATTCCTGTAGTAACACCTGATATTGATGTATATATAATAACTTTAATTTTACTATATCCTCCTTGTTTTAAAGGAACTGCCATTGCAATCCCCTCTGGAAAATCATGTATACAAATTGCAATGGCTAATGCAATTCCAAGTTCACTTGATGCTTCAAAGCCTGAACCGATAGCTAAACCTTCTGGTAAATTATGAATTCCTAATCCAATACCTATAACAATTCCTATTTTTAATAAATTAGTATTTGATTTACCAGAAATTGTAAATTTTTTATTTACTAAATCATTACAAAATATCATAAGAATAACACCAAAAATAATACCAAATACCGTACCAGTAATACTAACAAATTTTAAACTTTCAGGAATTAAATCAAAACAAATAACAGATGTCATAAGACCACCTGCAAATTCTAAAATAAAACTAACTATTTTATTAGATTTTAAATTTAATACTGCACCAAAAACTCCTCCTAAAGTAGTACCTACCATACCAAATACCATTCCCAAAATTGCAATATTTCCAATGCTTTCCATTAACTCACCCCTACTTTAAACAAATACATTTAATATTATTCATTCATATTTTTTAATAGTACTAATTTTTTTAGTTTCAATATTTTTTTAGTTTCAATATTTTTTATTTCAGTTGTTGACATTTTATCAATAGCTTACTTTTTTCTTCCTCTGTCATTCTTTTCTTTAATCTATAAATAAAAGTTACAAAAATATATGTTTTATGAAGTTATTTCGTGGGGACCAGCTAGCTACAGTCTGTTAAATTTTTTGTTCTACAGAATTTTAAAATTTTACAGACTGTGCGTATGTTGGGAGAACGAATAAAACATATATTTTTGTAACTTAATTAGTATGCTTTAAAAAATATTGAAACTTATAAAAATTCATTGTCTAAATCATATTATTATGATATAATTTTATGTGTTTGCAACAGTGCAATAAATATATTAAGCTATTCTTACAGTTGCAATGGGTTTATAGGTAAATCCTGATAAAAACCTAAATATATTTACAAGGGATAAAATTCATAATGTTTAATGAAAATAAATACAAAGCATGTATTAATCGTTTAATATTACAGAAATTCGGAGTTATTATTTCATCTTTTTTTATTTTTGGAATAATTGGTGGTGGTATTGCATTTCCAATTATGGTTTCTCTTTCTCAAAAAATATCAACTGTTATTATTGGAATTATTATTGGAGCAATTATAGGTCTTATAATTGGTATAAATAATGCTTGGAAAATTGATATGCAAATTCAAGAATCATATTGGCGAATTGACGTTTTGTCAGAATTAAAAAAACAAAATCCAAAAACTTCACAATATAGTGCTCAATCAACTTCAAATAAAAAAGACTATAACAATACGCCAAAATCTAACGGAATTAGTAGAATTTCACGAATAGAAAATAAATAAAAATCACTAAAAAGTGATTTTTATTTTTCATCTTCACTACTTTTTAATTGTTCTGCTCTATTTGAAGCAATTAAATTATCTATTAATTCATCTAAATCTCCATTTAAGAAATTATCAAATTGAAAAATACTTACTCCTATTCTATGATCTGTAATTCTTCCTTGAGGATAATTATATGTTCTAATTTTTTCACTTCTTTCACCAGTACCAACTTGACTTCTTCTTTCATTTGCAAGCTCTTTATCTTGTTTCTCCTTTTTCATCTGATAAATTCTAGAACGTAATAACCTCATTGCATACTCTCTATTTTGAACTTGAGACCTTTCTGTTTGACATTCTGCTATAATTCCAGTAGGTTCATGAATTAATCTAACTGCTGAAGAAGTTTTATTAACATGCTGACCACCAGCACCAGATGCTCTAAAAACTTCCATTCTAATATCTGCCAAATTAAGATCTAATTCAACTTCCTCTACTTCTGGTAAAACAGCAACTGTTGCTGTAGAAGTATGAATTCTACCACTACTTTCTGTATCTGGAACTCTTTGAACCCTATGAACTCCACTTTCAAACTTAAATCTGCTATAAGCTCCTTTTCCTGTAATCATAAATGAAATTTCCTTAAAACCACCTAATTCAGTTTCATTAGAATTTAAAATTTCTATTTTAAAATTCTTTCTTTCAGCATACATTGAATACATTCTAAATAAAGTTCCTGCAAAAAGTGCTGCCTCTTCTCCACCTGTACCACTACGTATTTCACAAATAACATTATTATCATCATTTGGATCTTTTGGAATTAAAAGAATTTTTAACTCTTCTTCTAAAGCAGGTAATTTTTCTTTAGCTTTAAGCATCTCTTCTTCAGCTAAATCTTTAAGCTCTGGATCACTCAACATTGCTTTTGCTTCTTCTAAATCATTTTGAACTTTTTTATATTCTCTAAATTTTAATACTACATCTTCAATAGAACTATGTTCTTTCATTAATTTTTTCCATTCATTATTATTAGCAATAATTTCAGGATCACTAATCAATTTATTTAACTCTTCGTATCGCTTTTCAACACCTTCTAATTTTTGAAACATAAAACTCTTCCTTTTCTTGATAATTTTTTAATTTATAAATAGCATTTATTATTATAACATACGAATAGCTAACTTTCAAGTTCTATTAAATTATAACTTATTTGCAATTCATTTAACATTTCCTTTTCACGATTTGAACATGTAAAAATTATTATTTGTTTATCACTATAATTATCATTCATAAATTTTAAAATATTTTTTAATCTTTCATTATCAAAATAGGCAAATGCTTCATCTAATATAATTAACATATTTTCTTTTGAAATAGTATTTAAACTACTTAACCTTAAAGATAAATACATTTGGTCTATTGTTCCTATACTTAATCTTTCTGCTGGCATATATCTACCATCTTCAATTTCAACAGTTAAACCTTCTTTATCACTAAATCTTATATTACTATATTTATTATTTGAAATTTTACAAATCAAATCACATAATTCATTTGTAAATATAGGACTAACTGCATCTCTTACCTTTTTATAAGCTGATTCCATACATTCTTTAGCAATATTAAAAGAATTATTAAAATGTATTAATTCTTCTTTTTCATTATTTAAAAACTCTAATTCCTCCTGTATTTTTGATAAATCATCTATTTTTTCAACTGTACTAGAAAAGTCCTTTTGTTTAGTATATAATTCAGCTTTTAAATGATTTACTCTATTTTCCTTATTTGAAATGGCAACAATAACTTCATCATACTCAAGATCTAAAATAGACATTATATAATCACCATCTAATTGTTTTGAAAACTTTTCATATACTTCAGCTTTATTTTCTCTAGTTTCTATATGTAACTGATTCTCTTTATTTTTTATAATTTCTAACTGTTCTTCTTTATTTTTTAACAATATTTCTAATTCTTGTGCTATTCTTTTTTCTAATTCATCAATTTCATTCAATTTCTTTTTCTTATTTTTTTTGAACTTTTCTATATTAAAAATTGTTAACCCTAAAATTATTAAAAAAATTGTTAAAAAACTTATAGATATAATTCTATTTAATTTCATAACAAAACTAATAATAGATAATGCTAAAAATATAATAACAAAAATATAATAACTAAAAAAACTCTTTTTTTCTTTTTCAATTATTTTTCTAGATTTTTTATCAATTTTTTCTCTTAGTTCTTCTGATTTTTTATCATAACTTTCTACAATATTTCTATTTGCATCTATTTCTTTAAACTTTATATTATTTTTCTCTAAAACTTCTCTCTCTGATTTTAATAATTCTAATCTGCTTTCTTCTAATTCTGCATTTTTTTCTATTTTTGATATTTCTTCTATCTCATTATCCATTAAATCTCTATAATTTTCTAATTTTGCTTTTTCTCTTTCTAAACATGCTATTTTATCCTCTACTATATTAATAGGTCTCCCAACCGTTCTATCAGTTCCTACTTGTTCAACTTGCATTTTACATATTTTTTCTAAAGTTTTATTAAAAGATACATTTTCATCTCCAGAAGTAACTAAATTACTTATTTTTTGAATAATATCATTTTGTGCATTTGCATCCATTTTAATTCCCTTTTGATATGTAAGAACTGTATTAACAAATGTAGCTTCATCTATTCCTGTTTGCTCTAATAGAAAATCTATTCCTTTTGTTTTATTAATATTATATTCACTTGATATATCTTCTAACTTATCATTAAAAATAATAGGATTTTTCTTTTTAAATTCTCTATAAATTTCATATGAATTTCCATCATCTAAAGTATATTTTATTTTTCCAGAAAAAGCTTCCGCTCCCCATGGCTGATATTTATCAAAATCTGAAATATCTTTACCATTTTTAGTTTTAGAAGCACCATAGAACATTCCATTAATAAATTTAAGTATTGTTGATTTACCTGCTTCATTTTTTCCAAAAATTATATTTATATTATCACTTAAATTTATTTCCTTATCTACAATTTTACCAAAACCATTTATTTTTATTTTATTAATTTTCAATATTATTCTCCTTACATACAATTTAACCCTATTTCAATTGCCTTTTCTATTTCTTCTCTACTATATTCTCCTGTATTTAATTTTTCTAATGCTTCTTTTATAAATATTCCTTTCAATGTATTCTCGTTTTTTATAATATCTAAATCATATTTTATTTTTGTAGAATCTTTTATTTTTAAAATATTATAAGATGTTATTAATTTTAATATTTCTCTAGTATTTATTTCAAAATTTCTACTTCCCACTAAATTAATTTTATATAATTTATTTGTGTCAAGATTCAATCTATTAAAATATTCTATTAAATCCTCTTTTGAGAAAAAGTTATCTACATTTTGATTAATTTCTGTAAATTCTACTTCATCTAATTTTATAAATTGCTTTTGTAATTGACCATTTGTAATATCTCCCACTATCATTCCATGCTCGCCCAATTCATCAAAACCAAGAGATATTAAGGAACCTGGATAAACAATTCTTTGGTTTTGATTATTATACAATTTATGAATATGCCCCAAAGCTATATAATCCATTCCTAAACTTTCTAACTTGCTTTCTAAAACAGGATTATAATTTATATTTTCTGTTACAGCTCCATCTAAAGTAGCATGCATTATTAGAATATTTGGTTTTCCATTATTTAATTTTTTAATTTCTTCAAAATTTACATTTTTACAATAAAAATCAGTAAATCCCATTCCATAAACATTACAAGCTTCTGCTTCTACTGTTTCAAAATTTCCTTTAAAAATATGCACATTTGGAGAAAATCTAAAATCAGAATAATATGAATTTTTAATATATGGATCATGATTTCCTGGAGAAATAAAAATTCTTGTATTTGGTATTGTTTTAAATAAATCATTAATATAAATAATAGTTGATTTTTTTACATACTCATTTTCATATAAATCTCCAGAAATAAATAAATATTTTATTCTATTTTCTTTTATATAATCAATAACTTTTTTAAATACTTTTCTCTGCTCTAATCTTCTAATATCAGATAATTTATCTCTTACTGCTAAACTACTAAATGGTGCATCAAAATGTATATCAGCAATATGTACAAAATTCATAAATAATCCTTTCTAATTTCCAAACATATTTTTTCCTTTTTAATATAATAAAACATTAGTTTGTTTTTGTCAATAGCTTTATTTAAAAAAACGAAAATTAGTTTTAAAATCTAATTTTCGTTTTTTATTTTATGTATTATCGTCATCATCATCTAATGCTCCAAATAATTCATCAAATTTAGCTTCTAACTCTTTTTGAATATCTATATCCTTAGTTGTTTTTGGCTGTGAACTTTGTTTATTTATCTCTTTATTTTCATCTTCTTTTGAATCTGTTTCAAAATCCATCTCTAAAGCGTCAAATTTGTTTTTTGCATTATCATTATTAACATGTGTTTCTACTTTATCATCATCATCAAATAAAGAATCTAATGATGGAAAATCTCCACTTTCTCCTCTTTCTTCATCATAAGGATTCATAGGATTATATCTTCTCCATGGAGTTCTCTGTACTTGAACATCATTATGATTTGCTTTATATTTTTCAACTATTTTTCCTTCTGGATATTTAAAATAATAATATTTATTTGCCTTTATAGGTTTTATTCCTTTTTCAAATATTATACATAAATCATTATCCATTCTTCTAAGCTCATCTGGTGTCATAAGTGCTCTAGCCATAATTTGATCTGATTCACTAGAACCACTTTTCCATTCACCTCTATCTCTATTAACAGAATAATTATTTCTTGTAATTGTTTTCTCACCTAACTGTTTTGAAAAATACTCAACTGTTTTTTGTGAATTAGAACCCAAAAAAACATGTGTATCACAGTTACCTATAATTGTTTCATTTGACTTTTCATAAACAGCCTCTAATTGATCCAAATTCTGCAAAATAACACTAAATGAAATTTTTCTACTTCTTGATGTAGAGATTTTCTTATCAAAGTCTGGTATATGACCAATATTCGCAAACTCATCTAATATAAAATATGTAGGAACTGGTAATGCTCCACCATTTTTATCAGCAAAATCATATAATTGTTGTATCATTTGTGAAAAGAATATTGTAAGTAAAAAATCATAAGCTGTATGCGTATCAGAAGAAATAACATACACAACTGTTTTTCTTGCTCCTATTTGCTCAAAATCAATTGAATTTGTTGAAGTAACTTCTGCTATTTCTTTTGAATCAAATTTACCAAGTTTTGATTGTAATGTACTCAAAATAGAACTATATGTTTTATCTGATGCAATTTCAACAGATTTGTAATTATCCCTAGCTGGATGTCCCTCTGGTAAAATTTCCATAAGTTCTGTAAGTTTATTTCCACCACCAGATGAATTTGCTGCTCTAACCATTTCTGAACAACTTGCTAAATTTTGTTCTTCTGGAGGACGAACAGCTTTTAAAAAATATATTAATGCTTTAAGTAACATTTCCGCCATATTATCCCAATATGGATCTGATTGTTTTTCATCTGATTGTCCTTTTATAATTGTATTTGCAATAACATCTACATCTATTTCGCTTTTTATATGTGATAATGGATTATAACCATCACTATTTTCAGGATTAACTAAGTTCAAAACTTTTACATCATATCCTTTTGCTTTAAAATATCCAGCTGTTTTATCATATAACTCTCCTTTAGGATCTGTAAATACATAAGAGCCTAATAATTGAAGTGCATTTGGTATAACGTAAGATGCTGATTTACCTGCACCAGACCCTCCGAACAACTAAAACGTTAACATTACCACGTTTATCTACAGGCAAATAATTTTTTTCTGCTAATATTATTCCAGATTTTTTGCTTAAAACTTTGTATTGTTCTCCACCTTCAGCCCAATCACTAGAACCATTTTCAATATCAGAAAATTCATGTTTTGGAAGTGCTTTAGCAACACCTATTATAACAAATACACCAGCAAATAATACAAAGTATTTCGTACCAGTCCAAAAATTATGAAAATATTCTTCTGTAAATACTTTTGTAATATTATCACCTGGTTTTGTTAAATAACTCAAACCGTAGAAAAAAGCCTCAAAACCAGAATCTTTATTTCCTGTTTCTGCTGCTTTATTCAATCCATCTGTAATTGCTCTACTAATTGGAGCTACTATAGCAAAAATTCCAACAATTATGGCTAATGCATAAACAATTAGCCTTCCTTTCATTTTTACTAAAGCTCTTCTTATTTTCTCACCTAATCCCATAATTTCACCTTTTCTTGTGTAATAATACTTACTCTACAAAATTATTTTTCTAAATTATCATTAATTCCATTATGATTTCTATCATTATTCTTTTCTTTATCTTCCATCTCTGTTTCTGCTTTTTTAGACTCTTTCATTTTAGCATCTTTTATCTTAACATATTTTTCTCTATTTAAAACATTTAATTGTTTCTTTATATAACCACTTTTTGCAATCTCATCAAAACCTATTCTTAATCTTAATACTGGATTTATACCAACAATTGTATTAGAACCAGTTACTGACGATTCTGCTTCTTCATTATTTTTTGTAATTTCAGGGTCTTTTTCCACAAAATCATAATATTGAAGCATTATCTTATTAACATCTTCATTTTGACTATATAATTCTTTACTACCTCCATTTGGAATGCTAGTACTTTCACTCATGTTTAACTCTCCTTTCAGACACCACTCTACTTATTTTTCTCCTTAACTTCAAAGGCAAAATACTTCTTATAAGGTTTTAATTTACATTTTCCCTTAACTTCATTTGCTTCTTCATCAAAATATAAGACTGGTTTTACTTCCTCAGCAGTTTCCATGTCTATAATAGAAATTTGACGTTTCATATTTGGAGTATACGCAAATTCCTTATATTCTGTTTCTTCCTCATTATATATAGTTTGTATCTTAAGTGGAACAGGTTTTTTAGATATTTTTATATGATCATAATCCAAAAATCCAGTATTTACTACAACTCTTTCTTTTCCAAATGAAAAAATAACCAAGTGATTTCCATCTGGTGCAGGATTATCAACAAAAAAAGTTCTTCTTCTCTTATCCCCAATGTACTCAATAGCACAATCTAGTCTTTCGACAGTATATTTAGGTGAAGTTTTTAAAAACTCTTTTTCTGTTCTATTTATTTGATAAATAACTGTGTTGATATCTTTTGGATCTATAATACTAAAATATTTTCCTTGTATTTGATCTAGCTCTTCATCCATATCTTTACACTCCTTTTACATTCTAAAATGTCATATTCATTAGTATAAATTACCATCAATATTATATATTATTTAGCAATCTATGTCAATGCTTTTTTCAATTATGTCAACTATTTAAGCAATATTTCTTGGATTGAATCTCGATTCTTCTTTTAATTTCTTAAATAGTTTCAATTCTTCATCACTCATTTTTTTAGGAATCATTATTTTTGTTTCTAAAATTAAATCTCCTCTACCTCCTTTCCCATCTTTATATCCCTTCTCTTCAATTCTAATTTCTTCTCCACTTTGAATTCCTGAAGGAATATAAACCGAAAATTCCTCATCTATTGTTTTTACCATAACTTTAGTACTCAATGCTGCTTCCCATGGAGTTAAATATAAATTAGTTCTTAAATTAAAACCATCTAAAATAAATCTATCATCATTATCTATTTTTACCTTTATAAATAAATCTCCATTTTTTCCACCGCCAGTTCCTCTTTTACCTTGTCCGAATTAATCTAATTCTTTCATTATTTTGTATACCAGCTGGAACATTAATTTTAAATGTTTTTATTTTCCCATCAACAGTTCTTAGTCCTATTGACTTCTCATTCCCGTCTAAATGCCTCTTCTAATGATATATTTATTTCAGTTTCTATATTTTCTCCTCTAACTGCATGTTTTTTTTCTTTATCCTCAGTTTTATCAAAAATATTGCCAAAAAACATTTTCCAAAATGCTTCTTTACTATTTTCAGCTTGATATGCAGTATTCCTCTGTTTTCTACCAATATGACTATTCCATGTTCTATCATAACGTCTTTTTGTAACAGGATTTGATAAAATATTATATGCTTCATTTATATCTTTAAAACGTTCTTCATATTGTTTACTTCCACCATTAACATCTGGATGATATTTCTTAGCTTGTTCTTTATAAGCATTTTTTATATACTCCAAAGATACTTTATTGGTGTCTAAACCAAGTATCTTATAGTAATCTTTGAAAATCATTTAAACATCCCCCGAACCTTAAAAATTCAAAATTATTATATCAAATAATTTATCCTTTGTGAATAGAAAATCACAGATTTTTTAACTTTTACAGTAAAAATTATACGCATTAATTGTATCAAAATGTATTTTTTTGTCTTTTTTTATAAGGTCATTAATAGTCCATTTTAAAATATAAATCATTCCATCATTTATATCAGACTTGATAAGCTTTACTGCTTCATCTTTCTCTGCATATTGTCTATTTTTTTCAGTTGCATCAGCTAAATAAATTATCTTTTCTAAAATACTCATATTGGCTTTTCCAGTAGTATGATAAGAAATTGCATCAACCATATCTCTTGAAAAACCATATTTATCCTCACAAATTTTTGCTCCAATTTTAGCATGAACTAATAATAAATTCTTTTTTTCAATTTCATCTAATTTTACCCCTATTTTTTGAGCATAATCTAACATTTCTTCTTGAGGGATTTCTTTCGCTATATCATGACTAATTGCAACAAGCTTCACTTTTTCCTCATCTACACCATAAACTTTTGCATATTCAATTGCTCTTTCTACTACACCTTCCGAATGTTTAAATCTTTTTTCAGATAATCTTTTCTTTACATCTTGATATAATTCTTCATATTTTACCATATAATTCACCTTCTTAATTTTGTAAAAAATAATGCACTAAAAATTTTAATTTCCTTTAACTCCACCTGTTAATGCTAATATATTTTGATCATAAGAAAAAGTTAATTTTTCTCTATCATTATATCTTTTTATAGCAATATTAATTGCTTCTTCTAATTTATCTTCAAAAGGTTTTCCACTAGCTTCAAATAGATACCATGACAAAGCTCCAGGAATTGTATTTATTTCATTTACATATATTTTATTAATTTCTTCATCTATTAAAAAATCTATTCTAGAAATTCCACTACATCCTAATACTTTAAATGTTTCCTTTGCTAATTTTTGAATTTCATCACGTGTTTCATTTGGTATATCAGCTGGTAATTTCTTACCTTCTGCACTATTATTAACTCCACCTGCACTAGGAGCTTTTGCACCAAATTTTCTTCCACCTTTTCTTGCTCCAAATTTTCCAGTTTTTGAACCTTTTCTATCTCCTACATATTTATCTGTATAACTTAAAATATCACCACCTAGAATAGGCTCCTCACATTCTGTTGCTTCTGATTCTGTAATATTTCCAATTACAGCACAATTTATTTCTTTTAACTTACTTACACAATTTTCAACAATAACTCTATCTGCAAATTCCATTGCAAAAGAAATTGCCTCCTCAAGTTCAGTTTTATTTTTAACTTTTCTAATTCCTACACTTGAACCTAAATTCCCAGGCTTTACAATTAAAGGATATTTTAATTTCTCCTCTATTTCACTCAATATTTTTTCTTCATCTTTTACATATTCCATTGAATAAAATCCAACATAATCAACTACTGGTATACCAGATTCTTTCAATACTTTTTTCATTACAATTTTATCCATTCCAATACTTGAAGCTAATATATCTGGTCCAACATAAGGAATATCTAATAAATTTAAAAATGCAGCAATAGTACCATCTTCACAATTTGTTCCATGAACTATTGGAAATGCAACATCAATTGTATTTAAAACCCTCTTTCCTATAAAAGGTGCTGGACATCTAACAACATTTACTTTTTTTCCATCATTTACCACTGCAATTTTATAACATCTTTTTAATAATACATCCATATCTCTATACATTTCTAAATCCAATAAATCTTCACCTGTGTACATTACTCCATCTTTAGCTATGTATATTGGAATTATTTCATATTTCTCTTCATTAATTCTAAGAGTAGCTTCAATCATTGAAATGATTGAAATTTCATGTTCTACAGATTTACCACCAAAAAAAACTCCCAACTTAATTCTCATTATTCACAATCCCTTTCTATTTAAGATTATAGGTAATTATCAGGCAAATCATTTTCTAATAATACCACTGTATTTGAATTTGAATTCATAAGCTCATACATCTTCTTTATCGCTTCATCTAAATTTTTAGCTATCATAACTTTATTTTCTGGATATTTTGCTTCTTTTATACCATCAAACATTGGTCCTGCTTGTTTTTCTCCAACTAATATAATATAATCACTATATTTTGTTGCTTCTTTTCCAAGTTCCTTATTTAACTCATAAGATTTATCTCCAAGCTCAACAATTCCAGGTGTAATTAAAACTCTTTGTTTTCCATTAAAAGAACCTAAAACCTCTAAAGCCATCTTAGCTCCTCTTACATTTGAATTATAAGAATCATCTATAATTACACTACCATTTGGATTTGGTCTCAATTCTAATCTATGTTCTACAGGTTTTATAAATTTTATTCCCATTTTTATTTGTTCTTCTGTAAGCCCTAATTTATCTGCTATTGCAACTCCACCAACTATATTTAAAATATTTAATCTTCCAAGTAATTTTGTTTTTACATTTATTTTTCTTTTATCTGGCATTACAACATCAAAACTCGAACCTTTTTCTGTTATTTCAATATTTTCAGCATAATAATCTGCTGATTTATTTAATCCATATTTTACTATTTTTTTTGTAATTTTAGCCTTTCTAATATTCTCATCTTCCCAATTTACAAATGCTATTCCATTATCAGGCAAAGAATCAACTAATTCTAATTTTGTTTTACTAACATTTTCAATTGTTTTGAATGTATCTAAATGTTGAGGTCCAATTGCTGTAATAACAGCATAATCAGGATTTACTATATCACAAATTTCTTTTATATCTCCAACATATTTAGCACCCATTTCACAAATAAATAAATTATTTGTAGGTTTTAATTTCTCATTAACAGTTCTAACTACACCCATTGTTGTATTATAGCTTTCAGGTGTCATTAAAGAACTATATTTTTGAGATAATATTGTATTTATAATATATTTAGTACTTGTTTTCCCGTAACTTCCTGTAATACCAACTACTTTAAAGTTTGGTATTGATTTTAAATTTTTACTAGCCTTTTTACAAAATTTTCTATTAATAGCTTTCTCAATTGGACTATTTATCATTGCAACTATATAAACAAAAATATATGGTATCATAGCTAAAACATTTAATAATGCCAATGAATATACATCATGAAAAATATTTACTAAAGCAATAAGTAATACTGTTAAAATTAAATATGTTGTAAATTGCCTTCTAACTCTAGATGTTATAACAAATGGTTTTTTTTCTTTCTTTCGATTTAATGTAAAAATAAAAAGTAAATAAGTAATCATTGTTAAAACATAAGCAACTGTAATATACCCACATAAAAATAAAACTGCTGATATAGCAAGTAATACTATTTTTTTTACATTAAATACTAATTTTTTATTTTCTTTTAACCATTTTATATATCTATCAGTATAATAATGCTCTAATTGAAGTATATGTAATCCATGTCTATTAATTTTGTAAAAATATACAATAAATAAAAGTAAAGTAATATTAGTTAAATAATATGACATAAATCCTCCCCAAAATTAATTTTCGAAAAATACATCTAATACTTTTCTACAATTATCTATATTTTCTAAATATGAAAAATGTGTACTATTAGGATATTCAACAAGACCACAATTTGGTATTAATTTTTCCATTATTTTTGCATCACTTATTGGTGTTGCTGTATCTAATGTTCCCCAAATTAAAAGAGTTGGTACATCAATATTTGGTAAAATATCCTTCACATCTTCATTTACTATAATTTTCATAGTATCTTTCAAAACAATTGGTGATGCTTTATAATCACTAGAACCAACGTTATTTCTAAGTTTCTCTTTAAATTTTTTAATGCTTTCAAAATTTGGTAATATATTTAAAAAAAGTTTTCCTGCTTTATAAACACCAACCTTTGCATAATATGTAGCAGAACGTTTTGGTTTTATTCCAGCACTATCTATTAAAACTATTTTTTTAGCTTTTACTAATTTATTTCCTACTGCATTTATAATTATTCTTCCACCATTTGAATGTCCTACTAAAATTGGATTTTTAATTTTTAATTTTTCTATAAATTCTTGTAAAAATTCTGCAAAATCTTTGGAATTTAAAGGTTCTTCTGGTAAATCACTTTTTCCAAAACCTACAACATCTACTAAATAAACCTTAAATTTTTTAACAAGATTAGTAGTTAGTGGTCGCATAGTTTCTAAATCTGTAAGCCAACCATGAAGAAATATTATAGGTTCCCCTTCTCCTTCTACTTCATAATTAATATTCCAATTTTTAATTTTAATTTGCAAATTTTTTTCACCTCTTAACTTAATATAGCTTCTTACTATAATTTATTCAAATTATTAGTTTTTGTTAATGCTATTATAATATAACATTTCTATAATATTTTCAAGTAAAATTAATTGTAAAATTGAAAGTTACGAAAAATATTTGTTTTCCGTAACTTTATACTTAAATTAGATTGTTAATACCCCACCTTCTGTCTCAAGAATAACTAAAATCTCTTCTTCTGCTCCAGTTTGAGCATTAATATAAACTAAAAATTCTTTTCCTTCAACTTTTCCCTTAAATTCATAACAATAAACTTCTTTATTATTATCTAAAGGAATAACTGCTTTACCTTCACTCAATATTTCCAAACTAGGATTTAATTTACTTCTAGCTTCATCAACTGTTATAACCTCTTGTAAAAAATTTCTTGTAGTATGTGCATTCAAGTACCCTGTCGCCTCTAATCCTAAAATATCTCCATTATCTAAAGCAATCTTCAATTTTATTAAATCAGGATACATCACAATATCATTTTCTTGATATGCGTAATTTACCGTTATTATATTTTCATTTTTTATATAATATGTTTCCTTCATATTTTGATACCCTTTTGATGCAAGATATTCTTTTCCTTTTTGAATTGCATCTTTTTCTGATATTTTTTTATCAATTACATTTCTATCATCTGTAATTTGAAGAATCCATCCACCCTTTTTTGAAATATCTATATCTATTTTTTCATTTCTATCCTTAACTTTTACAGTAAAACTATATGCTTCAATATCTCCACCTACAATTTTTCCATTACTAACAATATTTTCCAATTTATCTTTTCCTATAAATTCGCTAGCTTTTTCTTTTGCTTTTTCTTCATCTATTTCATCACCAGTTAATCCTAATTTTACATTTTTAACTATATAATTTGAATATGCTCCATCATAAATCAAACCTTCATAATCATCAAAGTTACTTTCTATACTTGAAAATACATTAATGTCATTTTTTTCATCAAAAGCTATACTACTTTTACTTTCTAAATCATCCCATGAAATAACTGAATTATTTAACTCTAATGATAATTCATTTAAAGTATTTTTTAAATCTACACAATAAGTATGCAATGTTTTTAAATTTTTAAAATCTTCATCTGTTAATTCTTGATTATTTATATTTTTTCTAGATAAAGTATAAGCATAATCACTTACTTGATTCAAAAATTTTATAGACTGATTAGTTCCTTTATCATTAAATGGTATATTTTCAAAATAAACAATTGCTAAATTTGCTTCACCCCATGTTTTAGTTAAAGTTTCTGCACTATGAATAGGACTTCTTGAAATCATTGCTTTTGCTAAATAATTTTCAACATTATTCACACAATTTACAAGCTCTGAAAAAGAATAATCATAAGTATTTTTTTGAACATTATTTGAATTTTGATTCAAATAATACGCATAATATCCTAAACCAAATACTAATAATATTAATATAGTTGTAAAAATAAATTGACTTTTTTTCATTAGATTATCATTCCTTATATAATTATTTAGGTTTTAAATGGATTTACCTATAAACCATTTTAATTCCATTTTTTAATTATATTTTTTCGATTTTAGAAAAAAATATACTTTTTTGGTTTATTTATTTTCAACTTAGTGATATAATATTTCAATATGAGGTATAAAAAATGAGAAAAATTATAATTTTTTACGGTGCTTATGGTGGTGGTCATATTGCAGCAGCTAAATCTATTTCTAACCACATTTTAAGAAATCATCCTGAAGTTGAAATAGAATTAATAGACTGCATTGAATATATAAATAAATACTTAAATAAAATTTCAACTGAAGCATATAAAGAATTAGCAAAAAAACTTCCAAAAATATGGGAACATGTTTACAATAATTCTAATGATGGTGCTTTAGCAAAAATCACTACTACCACAAACAAAATATTAGCAATAAAACTTAAAAATTTAATAAAAGAAATAAATCCAGATTTAATAATTTCAACTCACCCATTTAGTAGCCAAATGTGTGCATTTTTAAAGAAAAAAAATAAAATAAATTGTAAACTAGCTACTATAATGACGGATTTTCATATTCATAATCAATGGTTATATTTACCTGAATTTGTTGACTATTTTTTTGTTTCAAATGAAAATATGAGAAATGATATGATAAATCTAAATATTCCTGAAGAAAAAATTTTTGTAACTGGTATACCTGTTTCAACCAAATTTCAAGAAAAATTTAATAAAGAAGAAATATATGATGAATTTTGGTTAGAAAATAATAAATTTACAGTATTATTTTTCGGTGGTGGTGAATTTGGACTTGGTAGAGATACTGCTTGTATAACATTAAAAACAATAATTAGAATGTTTAAAGAAATTCAAGTTGTTGCAATCTCAGGAAAAAATCCAAAAATGAATAAAGATTTTAATGAAATTGTTGATAAAACAAATTCAAGTGATAGAATTAAAGTTTTAGAATATACGGACAAAGTTCCAGAACTAATGTCTATAGCAAATATAGTAGTTACAAAAGCTGGTGGATTAACAATTACTGAAAGTTTAACATCAAATTTACCAATAATTATTATAAATCCTATACCAGGTCAAGAAGAAGAAAACGCACAATTTTTAGTAAATGAAAACTGTGCTATATGGATAAAAAAAGATGATAATGTTGCTAGAATTTTAAAAAATTTAGCTAGAAATCCTAGTAAATTAGAAACAATGAAACAAAATTCTATACGACTTGCAAAACCTTATGCTACTCGTGATATATGCAATATTCTTTTAGCTGAAAATATTGATGACATGTAAAATATTCAAAAGAAAAGAGGTAATATATGGAAATAGAAGATTTTGCTAAACTATTAGCTGATTCTGATAATGTTTTAAATTGTTTTTCTCCAAATGTTATATCAAAATATAATATTAAAATTTTTGAATTATTATATTTTATTACTAAATATTTAAGTGATGATGAAAAGATACAATTATTTAATACTTATCCTTTTTATCAAAAATTACCTACACAATTTAAAACATTTCTATTTTCAAAAATTACAAATTTAAACTCAAAATTACATTTTTTAACTAGTATTAATTTTAATGAAAACGATTTAAGTAATCTAATAAATACATTAAATAATTCTGAAAAGTTTGAATTATTAGAAAACATAAGAGGTAATCTACGAATTATTATTTTGAGAAGTTTTAATTTCGAAGAAAAAAAAGAAATTTTATTAGAAAACGATAATATTCCAAAATATGATAAAATGGAAATATTAGTTACTTTTAATTCAGATACATTAAGAGATTTTTTAGGAAATCACAAAGATTTCTTTGAAAAATATCATTTACATCCTTATGAAATTATAAAAGCATTAAATAATGATGATCAACTTGATTTTGCTCAAAAAATAGATGAAGCGAACTTATCTCTTACAGAAAAAAAAGAAATTTTAGCTACATTAAATTCAGAAGTAAAAAATAAAATTAATATTTCTAACTTTCCAGCTGAATATATAACAGCCATTAATATGCAACCACATAATTCTATGGAATTACAGAAAGAAGTTGATTTTAAAAATCTAAAAAAAATACAATATTACAATTTTTCTGAAGGAATAGAAGCTGAACATTCTCTTAGAATTTATATAGATTTCAACAGAAATCTTGAAGACTATCATGGATTAGACGATTTAATAAAAATAAATCCAGAAGAATTAACTGAAGATGAAAAGCAAAAACTTCCTCAATTATTCGAAATTTGTCCTAATACAGCAATAATTAATTATGTACAAAATAATAATACAGGCATTAAGGTCTATGCTTCTTCTAGTATAGAAGATTATTTAGAAGGAGAAAAATGGATAAATAATTTAATTAAGAGCTTAAAATCAGAATATTCAACACTTCAAAAAGTGGCTATTGTTGATAATTCATTAGGGAAAAAAATAAGCTATACTCCTGATTACGATACTGAAGTATTTAATTCCAACGATTCTAGAGCATTATGGAAAATATTAAATTCTGGACAAGGTGTTTGTAATGGAATTGCGTTTGCAGAAAAATATATTTTTGATAAAATTGGAGTCGAAAGTGAAATAGTATATAGTTCAAATCATACTTTTTTTAAAATAAAAAACGTTAAAATTCCAACTCCCAATAATAGAACTATAATAGGTAACACCACATTAGATACAACATGGAATCTAACTGCTAATAGATTAGGAACAATTCCAAAACATTTCTGTGTAGATTATGAAACTATTAGAAAATTGGACATACTTTCAAATAATACAGATTCAAGATGTCATGAAAATAGTGAGTTACAAAAAGATACTACACTTAGTTTAGATATAGAAAATTTAAAAAAATTATTAATAAGTGTGGGAATATTAGATGAAAAAGGAAATACTCCATTTAACAAAATAGCTAAAAAAATGTTAAATATTGATTATACATTCTCAAATAATTTAGAAGAAAATATTGCACATCAATTATCACTCGTTGCAGAAGTTCTTCCAGATTTCTCTCAAAATGCAACTATAGAACTTATAAAAACAATTTTTTATAATGCAGAACATATAACTTTTAATGAAGCTAAAATAAATAGAGTATATGATAAAAATGATGCTAAAAAGCGTCCTATTGTAGCAGTTTATATAGATTCATCTGAAATAGGAAGAAAATTTTATTTTGCAAATAAAGAAACTTCGCAATTTGAAGAATTATCAGAAGAAAAATTCACAGAAAAATTTGAATGTTATAAAACAGATTTACAAAAATCTAATCGGAGTTAGATTCTGGGAAACAAATAGACAAAATCAACAACATATTAACACACCAAAAACAAACTTAGAAGAAGTAGCAAATGATTTTGGTTCAGAACCAGAAATTTAATAATTCAAGGAGGAAAAATAAATGAATTTTTTTCAAAAAATTATTTCATTTATAAAAAATAAATTAAATTTAAAAAAGGAAAATTTAAAATTAAGCGAAAATACAGAAGAAACTCATTCAAAAATTAATTCTTCTAAAAAGAATGATTTTGAAAAAAGTTTAAGAGTACCTATGAATAAAAAAAAGAAAAACATAGATACTCTTGTTTGCTATGGAGACGGTTTAGGAATAAATGATGAATTAAAATTTTTTTAATTCAAACTTGTAACAATTATCACAATATTTTTTTTTACAATTCGTTTCTACCTTCTAACGCTTTTGCCAAAGTTACTTCATCAGTATATTCTAAATCACCACCTATTGGTATTCCTCGTGCTATTCTAGTAACCTTCACACCTAGTGGTTTTACAAGTTTAGATATATACATTGATGTAGCTTCACCTTCAACTCTAGGATTAGTAGCCAAAATAATTTCTTTTACTTTTCCATCCATAAGCCTAGAAAGTAATTCCTTAATCTTGATATTTTCTGGACCAATTCCATTCATAGGTGAAATAGAACCATGAAGTACATGATATAAACCATTAAACTCATGTGTTCTTTCCATTGCCACAACATCCTTCACATCTTCTACAACACATATAATTGTTTCATCTCTTTTTGGATTTGAACAAATATTACATGGGTCTGTATCAGAAATATTGAAGCATTTTGAACAAAATTTCAAATTATTTTTAGCATTTATTATAGAATCTGTAAAATCTTTTACTTCTTCATTAGTTAAATCAAGCATATGAAATGCTAATCTTTGTGCAGTTTTATGTCCAATACTTGGAAGTTTTTCAAAACTATCTATTAATTTTTCTATTGATGGAGAATATTCCATTTTTGTCTCTTTCCGTTTTTAAAATATAATTTATATTTTATTAACTTAAATATTTTATAGTAATCCAGGAATGTTATATTTTCCTAATGATGCAGCTTGAGCTGAATCAACTTTTCTTAAAGCATCATTTATACAAGTTATAATTAAATCTTGCAACATTTCAACATCTTCTGGATCAACTGCATCTTTATCTAAAGTAATTGATTTTATATATTTATCTCCACCAACTACAACCTTTACTGCACCACCACCAGCTGTTGCTTCAAATTCTTGAGCAGTCAATTCTTCTTGAGACTTTTCCATATCTGCTTGCATTTTTTTGGCTTCTTTCATAAGCTGATTAATATTCATGCCTCCAAAACCTCCCATTCCTCCTGGAAATCCACCCTTTTTTGCCATACTTTATTCCTCCTATTCTATAATATTAATATCTATTCCCAAATCATCTATTTGATTATTTGATTTTTTCTCTTGATTATCTGATAATTTTCCATCTTTTAATTTTATATGCCATTCTTTTCCAGTATCCTCTAATAAAATTTGTTCTAAATCTTTTTTATTATTATTGTCCTCCATAATACCTTTAATAAATGGCGTCAAACCATTTGGAAATATTATTTCTATAATCATATCTCCTACTTGATTTATTTTTGTATTAGCTAAACTAGTGAACAATCTTATTTTTCCTGTAGTTTTCAATTTTGAAATAATATTATCCCAATTTATTGAACTAGAATTATTTTCTACTGACTTTTTATTCACACTTTTTTCATTATTTGTGGATAATTTAACTTTATTTTCTTCAGTTTTTTTCTCTTTCACTGACGTAACATTATTTACAACAGTATTTTGGGGTAAAGTAAAATTTCCATTATTTAATTCATTTTCCAATTTTGCAACTTTTTCTCTTAATTCATCTAAACCATCTGTTTCTCCATTACTACAAGCTTTTATAATACCTGTTTGAAACATTATAGTCTTTTGAGATGACCATTTTAAATCATTTTCTAAATCAGATAATAAATAAATTATATTTAATATTTTTTCCTTTGAGCATAATTCAGATATATTTTTTATATCTGCTATTTCTTGCTCACTATAAATTTTAAGGCTTCCTGTACTTTTAAATACTAAAACATCTTTAATATATTTTATTATTTCCCATAAGAAATTATATAAATCTTTTCCCTCTTTTATTACATCATCTATAACCTCTAAAGCTTCGATTTCATTGTGTTCAAAAATACTTTTAGTAATTCTTGAAATATATGCTAAATCTGGAATTCCCACTAATTCTTTAATTAAATCCACTCCTATTTCATCTGCATTTTCTTGGGAACATCTCTCCAAAATACTAATAGCATCTCTCATTGCTCCTTCAGCTAAAACTGCAATTAGATTTAATGCTTCCTCTGTTATTTTTATATTTGATTCATTACAAATAATTTTTAATCTTTTTATTATATTTTCATTTGTAATTTTTTTAAAGTCAAACCTCTGACATCTTGAAAGAATTGTTGTTGGTAACTTTTGAGGTTCTGTTGTTGCTAAAATAAATTTTACATGTTCTGGTGGTTCTTCTAATGTTTTCAAAAGTGCATTAAATGCCTCATTTGTAAGCATATGAACTTCATCAATAATATATACTCTATATTTAGCTTTTGTAGGTAAAAAATTTACCTCATCGCGTATTTCTCTAATATCATCAACTTTATTATTTGAAGCAGCATCCATTTCAACAACATCTGTAAGTGAACCATCTAAAATTTCTTTACAAATTTCACATTCATTACATGGCTCTCCATCTTTTGGATTTAAGCAATTTACTGCTCTTGCCAAGATTTTAGCTGATGTTGTTTTTCCAGTTCCTCTACCTCCATTAAAAAGATAGGCATGTCCCACTCTACCTGACATGATTTGGTTTTTCAATGTTTTAGTAATATGTTCTTCTCCAACCATATCTTCAAATTTGAGTGGTCTAAATTTTCTATATAACACTGTATATGCCAATTTTCCAGCCTCCTCTTATTTTAAAAAGCTTTCCTTAAGGAAAGCATGCGCTCACATAAATGCACTACTTATCGCTGCTTTCTTCCGAACCTGACGAGATTCATAGCTTTTTATTGAAGCATACTCTCCTTAAGAAAAGCTTTTTTATTTAACTTAGTAAATTATATACTGCTTTTTTATTTTTTTCAAGTCTTTTTATAATGAATTTAAAATTTTATTGAAAAACTTCATTATATTACCCTAAAATACTGCTAATTTTTAAGTTTTGGTATTTTTTTAGAAAATATATTAAACTACGAAAAAATATATATTTTTCCATGACTTTAACTTAATTTTTTATAATAGGTTAAAAACTTTAATATATTTTTTAAGTTATTCTCCCCATTTAAGAAAATGTAATTCACTAACGTTTATAACATTTTCTAAAACGGTCCCCACAAACCATAACTAAAAAAATATATTAAAACTTTTTTAAACTATATTGAAAGTAAGCACTAAAACTTAAAAATTAAAATCTATTTGATTTATAAAAAAATTTGTAATATAATAATTGTGCTAATTTTAAATTAGTCAATTATAAAAAGTTAGGAATTTTAAATGAACGAAAAAGAAAAATTTATGAAAATTGCATTAAAAGAGGCTCAAAAAGCTTATGAAAAAGAAGAAATACCTGTTGGTGCAATTATAGTTAAAGATGGAAAAATTATTGCAAAAGCTCATAATTCTAAAGAAACTTCTAAAAATGCTACTGCTCATGCTGAAATTCTTGCAATTCAAAAAGCTTGTAAAAAATTAGATTCATGGCGACTTTTAGGATGTGAAATGTATGTTACTTTAGAACCATGTTCAATGTGTGCAGGTGCTCTAATAAATTCTAGAATATCAAAAATTTATATTGGAACTGATGATGAAAAAACTGGTTCTTGTGGTTCTAAATTAAATTTACTAGAAGATTATAAATTTAATCATATTGTACAAGTTGAAAAATATATATTAAAGGAAGAATGTTCTGAAATTATTAAGAGTTTCTTTAAATATTTACGAGAAAGGAACAAATTTAAAAATGAAAGTAAATGAAAAAAATTTATTTAAAAAATGTATATTTCTAGCCTTTTTAGTAATCATTATAACAATCGTATTTTCAATTGTTATAAAATATAATGTTGAAGGAGAAGCATCTCTTCCTTATTCTTTAGAAAAAATTTTAATTGTAAGTAGAATTGACACAAAAAATAATGAAGACCCTTCAAATCTCTGGAATGTAAGTTTAATAGAAAACAACAATATTTTTGTTTACATAAATAAAAGTGAAAAAGATAGTAAAGAAACAATAAAAGAAATTAAATTAAATAATTTTCACATTACAAAATCACCAAAACTTGGTCAAATTTCAATTTACAGACCTACTGGAGATTTAAACAATCTATATGAATATAGTGAACAAAATTACTTAAATAGTGATATCACTTATACAGGTGCTGCTATTGATACTTTAAAAACTTTAGAAATCGGAAATGAAGGTGGAATGCTTGGATTTAGAGTTGCACTTGAAAATATAGGTAACTACGTTTCTAATACAGACGAAGAAATTGCATATAATGGAAGTTTACTTACTAAAGCAAATATTCCAGATACTGATATAAAATTTTCTATATCATTTGATATTTTAATAACATTAAATAGTAATATTACTTTTAAAGGAACTTTAAATATGGATTTACCAAATGATGATATAATTACAAATCCAGATTCTTATTTAGAAATAACTGATTTTGATGATATTGTATTTAAAAGAATATAAACTTAATATTAAATGAAGTGAACTAAAATTTTTCTTAATAATTTTAATTCACTTCATAATTTTTTTTATTTAAAATTTATTTTCATCTAGCTTATTCTATAATCCTAATATTATAACAGCTAAATTAAAGTATACTAAAACTGAACAAGTATCAACAATTGTTGTAATTAATGGTGAAGCCATTATAGCTGGATCCATTTTTAATTTTTTAGCAAGCATTGGCAAAATGCATCCTAATGATTTAGATAATATAGCTACAATTATAAGTGTAAGCCCTACTACTAATCCCAATTTATATTGTCCAATTCCATATTGTATAAATATTCTTATACAATTAACTATTGCTAATGTAGTACCAACCAATAAAGCAACTCTAATTTCTTTCCACCAAACTCTAAAAAAATCTTTTAATTTTATTTCATCTTGTGAAAAACCTCTTATTACTAATGTTGAAGTTTGAGA
>CANRQI010000001.1 GCA_947632835.1 uncultured Clostridia bacterium | reverse complement strand
TATGGAATGACAATAGGAAATTCTTTAAGAAGAATTTTATTATCATCATTGCCAGGAGCTGCTATAACAAGTGTTAAAATAGACGGCGTACTACATGAATTTTCTACAATAAAAGGAATTGTAGAAGATGTTCCTGAGTTAATTGTTAATTTGAAAAATGTGAGATTAAAAGTTACAGATAATGAAGAAAAAATAATTAGAATAGTACATAAGGGTGCTGGTGAAATTACAGCAGCAGATATTGAAACTGATGGTACTGTTGAAATACTAAATAAAGATTTACATATAGCTACTGCATCAGAAGAAAATGATGTTACAATTGAAATGACAGTTAATAGAGGTAGAGGATATAATGTTGCTGAAAAAAATAAGAAAGATAACAATCCAATAGATGTTTTACCAATAGATTCAATTTTTACACCTGTAAAAAAAGTTAACTATACAGTTGAAAATACTAGGGTTGGTCAAATGGTAGATTATGATAAACTTACTATCGAAGTTTGGACAGATGGAAGTTTAAAACCATTTGAAGCTTTAAGTTTGGCTGCTAAAGTTATGGTTGGACATTTGGAATTATTTATTGATTTATCAGAAACAGCAAGAAATACTCAAGTAATGGTTGAAAAAGAAGAATCTAAGAAAGAGAAAGTTTTAGAAATGCCAATTGAAGAACTTGAACTTTCTGTTAGATCATATAACTGTTTAAAAAGAGCAGGAATAGCAACAGTGGAAGATTTAGCAAATAAATCTCAAGAAGATATGATGAAAGTAAGAAATCTAGGCAAAAAATCTCTAGATGAAGTAACAAATAAATTAATTGCATTAGGCTTGAACTTTACAGTTGATGAAGATTAAAGTCTAGAATTTATTAAAGAAGAGGTGAGATAAAGTGGCAGGAACAAGAAAACTTGGAAAACCAACAGATCAAAGGTTAGCAATGTTAAAATGTTTAACAACTGATTTATTATTAAATGAAAAGATAATTACAACAGAAGCTAGAGCTAAAGAAGTTAAAGCTATTGTTGATAGTATTATTGCTTTAGCAGTAAAAGAAAAAGACAATTTTGAGGAAGTAGAAGTAAAAGTAGTTAAAGCAAAATTAGATAGTAAAGGTAGAAAGGTTACAGAAAAAGTAACAAGTAAAAATGGTAAAGAATATTTAAAAGTAGTTAAAGAAGAAACTACTGAAAAAAGACAAAAAGATTTACCATCTAGATTAAATGCTAGAAGAAAAATAATGAAAAAAGTTAACAAGGTTTCAAATGTTGATTTAATGAATAAATTATTTAATGAGATAGCACCAAAATATTCAGATAGAGTAGGTGGATATACTCGTATATTAAAAATGGAACCAAGAAGAGGCGATAATAGTCCAGTAGCTATGTTGCAATTAATATAATTAATATAAAAGCAAATATTAGATTCTTTTTGAATAAATCTATATTTGCTTTTTTGTATTTTTTGTAATAAAAAATTAAAATACGAAATTATTTATACTTCTAAATTCATAATTCATTTTTTGAGCTTCTTTTATTACAGCATCTAAAATGTTACAATTATCTTTACTGGTAGCATGAAGCAGCAGAACACATCCGGTTATGGAGATTATCTAAAATTTTTCTTTTTCCATAATCTTCACGTCCTTGTTTATTTTCATCCCAATCATCATAAGCACTTGACCATAAAACAGTAGTATATCCTAAATTTGTTACAGTATTTAATACTCTTTCACTAAATTCACCTTTTGGTGGTCTAAAGTAAGTCATTTCATAGTTGAATTTATCATAAAGAGCAGTATGTAATTTCATAATTTCATCTTTTATTTCGTCATCTGATAAGCTGGTTAATGATTTATGATTTACTGTATGATTACCAACTATATGTCCTTCTTCAATCATTCTTTTAACTAAATCTTCTTGTGTATTTAAGTAATGTGCTGTTATAAAAAATATTGCTTGAACTTTATTTTCTTTTAGAATATCTAATATTTTTTCGGTGTAACCTGCTTCATATCCCATATCAAAAGTTAAATAAATATATTTTTTATCTGGATTGCCAATTGCTATGCCATTGAATTCATTTAAAACTTTAAGTGATGCAGAATCTAAAGTAGGTTGTTTATGATTGCTTTCTCTTTTTAATCCCCAGCAAATTAAATTATTAGACATATCAGTTGTAGCCTTTGATAAAAATGCAAATTGAAAAATGACAATACAGATTATTAAAAATGTAAAAAACATTTTGAAAAATTTTTCTTTCATAAATTTAATTCCTTTCTGTAGCGTTTTGTATAATTTTATGAATATGTATAAAAATTATTCGTTAGTTAATAAATTTTATTTAAGTTTCGGTGTTTTTTTGGAAAATATATGTTTTATTCATTCTCCCAACAACGCACAGTATGTAAAATTTTAATATATTTTTTTAGTTATGGTTTGTGGGGACCGTTTTAGAAAATGTTATAAACGTTAGTGAATTACATTTTCTTAAATGGGGAGAATAACTTAAAAAATATATTAAAACTTTTTGAAATATATATTTCTTAACTAAAAAATTGCACCGAAACTTAAATAAAATTTTTGTTGACAGGGAATTAATATAAGTGTATAATATTAAAGAAAATTATTGCGTTGAAGATGAAAGCAAGTAGTTTTTAGTTATTTTTAGAGAAAAAATGTCATTGGCTGAAAGCATTTTTAATAATTATATTTGTGAAACACATTGGAGCAATAAAATTAAATAAAAAGTGGAAAATTTTTTAATTTTCAATTTGGGTGGTACCGCGGAAGTATAGCTTTCGTCCCTGTAAAATTTAGTTTTGCAGAGGATGAAAGTTTTTTGTTTTATATAAAAAACTTTTATCAACTGTATAAATGTTAGAAGAATAGGGGGAATTTAATTATGAAAAATACTTACAGAACTTATAATTGTTCAGAAATTAGAAAAGAAAATGTTGGAGAAGAGGTAAAGCTAGCAGGTTGGATAGAAACAATTAGAGATTTGGGAGGAGTTTTATTTATTGATTTAAGAGATTATTATGGAATTACACAAGTGGTAGTTTCAGGTGATGAAGAAAAGGTCGATTTTGCATCAAAAATTCCAATAGAATCAACAATTATGGTTTCTGGAAAAATTCGTTTAAGAGCAGAAGAAACAGTAAATAAATCTATTGAAACAGGAGAAGTAGAATTATTTGCTGATAAAATTGAAATTTTAGGAAAAAGAACAAAACCACTTCCTTATGAAATTGAAAATAATAGGAAAGTTAGAGAAGATTTAAGATTAGAATATAGATTTTTAGATTTGCGTTCTAGAAAACAATTAGAAAATTTAAAATTACGTGCTAAATTATTACAATTTTTAAGAATGCAAATGATAGAACAAGGTTTTTTGGAGGTCCAAACTCCAATATTAACAAGTTCTTCACCAGAAGGTGCAAGAGATTATTTAGTTCCAAGTAGAGTGTATCCTGGAAAGTTCTATGCACTTCCTCAAGCACCTCAACAATTTAAACAATTACTTATGGTTTCAGGAATTGATAAATATTTTCAAATTGCACCATGTTTTAGAGATGAAGATGCAAGAGCAGATAGATCACCAGGAGAATTTTATCAGTTAGATATGGAAATGGCTTTTGCTACACAAGAAGATGTTTTTGAAGTTATGGAAAAAGTTATATATAATACATTTTCAGAATTTTCTGATAAAGAAATAACTAAAATTCCATTTCCAAGAATTTCATATAAAGATGCAATGCTTAAATATGGTTCAGATAAACCAGATTTAAGAAATCCATTATTAATTTGTGATGTTACAAATATTTTTGAAAAATTGGATATAAAAGTTTTTAATGGAAAAATAGTTAGAACTATAACAGTACCAAATGGTGCAAGTGAAACAAGAACATTTTATGATGACATGGAAAATTTTGCTATAAATGAATGTAAAGCAAAAGGTTTGGCATGGCTAAAAGTTGGTGAAAATAAAGAATTACAAGGTCCTATTGCAAAATTGATTCCAGAAGATGCAAGAGAAGAACTTTTGGCTAAAACTAATACAAAAGCAGGAGATAGTATATTTTTCATTGCAGAGCATCATGGAATTGTTGAAAAATTAGCAGGTGATATAAGAAATGAACTTGGAATTAGATTAAATTTAATAGATAAAAATAAATTTGAATTTTGCTGGATAGTAGATTTTCCAATGTATGAAATAGCTGATAATGGAAAATTAACTTTTTGTCATAATCCATTTTCTATGCCACAAGGTGGAATGAAAGCATTGGAAACTCAAGAACCACTTGATATTTTAGCATATCAATATGATATTGTTTGTAATGGTGTAGAATTATCTTCTGGAGCAGTTAGAAATCATGACCCAGAGCTTATGTTAAAAGCATTTAAAATTGCAAATTATACAGAGGATGAAATTAAGAAAAAGTTTGATGCTTTATATAATGCTTTTCATTATGGAGCACCACCTCATGCTGGAATTGCACCAGGAGTAGATAGAATATTAATGCTTTTAACTGATGAAGAAAGTATTAGAGAAGTTATAGCATTTCCAATGAATAGTAAAGCTCAAGATTTGCTTATGAAGGCACCAAGTGATGTTTCACAAAAACAATTAGATGAAGTTCATATATCAATAAAAAAATAAAATTTTTAGCATTAAAATGAAAATACAGCATATATATTACTGAGGTGATATATATGTTGTATTTAGATTTGGCTATAAATAAAAATGATTTATTAACTGAAAAGGAACGTAAATTTCCAAAGTTTATTAGAAATTTTATAAATAATTTTAAATTAATAACTGGACAAGTTTTAAAATATAAAATAGATGGTAATCTTGTTGTAGTTATTCCTAAAGTTAATAGAAAAGTTTTGAAAAAGTTAGATAAAATTTTTAAAACTGATGTTACAAAAAATATTTGTATTTCTGATAATTTAATGTCAAAAGAAGAAATTCTAAAATTACTAAGTGAAAAAAATATTAATATATTAAATGGAAGATGGCTTTTTAAGTACTTAATTACAGATATTGTAGATTATGTGTGTTCTAATATGGGAGAAATTTCAGAAAAACAAGAAATTTCAATACTTACTAATGACAATAATTTACTTATATTTGAAAGTATTAAAAAGCTTTCAAATAAAGTTAAAAATATAAATATTGTTACAGCTAATCCAAAAATGTTTAATGTATTAGTGAAAAGTATATGTGAAGAAAATGGTTTAATAGTTAATGTTACAAGTAATTATAAAAAGGCATGTATTAATTCAAATATTATATTAAATCTAAATTTTTCTCAAGAGGATTTTAATAAAATAGTTTTTCCTAAGAAGGCTGTAATTGTTAATTTTGAAAATACTATAAAGATGAATCAGAAAAGTTTTAATGGTGTGAATGCTAATTTTTATCATATTGATTTACCTAAAAAATATAAGGAAAAATTTTCGAAATTAAAAGGATTTAATGCAGTTAATTTATATGAAAGTATTGTATATAAGAGAACAAGTGCTCAAAATATATGGAGAGAAATTAGAAATGATGATGTAAAAATACAATGTTTAGAAAGAAAAAATTAAATTATGTCTTGACAAATCGCTAAAAAAGCCTTATTATTATATAGAACGTTTTTTTTAAATGTCGTTAATTTACTAGAAAGGAGTCTTTAGTATAATGGGCGAAAAAGAAGTATTATTGACGCAAGAAGGATATGATAATTTAGAAAAAGAATTAGAACAATTAAAAACTGTTAAAAGATATGAAATTTCTGAGAGAATAAAAGTTGCATTAGGTTTTGGTGATTTATCAGAAAATTCCGAATATGATGAAGCAAAAAATGCTCAGGCAGCGAATGAAAATAAAATAGCTGAATTGGAATCCAAATTAAGGTATGCAAGAATAATAGATGAATCTGAAATAGATACAAAAATAGTTCAAGTTGGAAATATTGTTAAAGTTTTAGATTTAGATTTTAATGAAGAAGAGGAATATACAATAGTAGGAACAACTGAGGTTGATTTATCTATGAATAAAATTTCAAATGAATCTCCTATTGCAGCAGCAATGCTTGGAAAAAAAGTTAATGATGTTATTGAAGTTGAAGTACCAGCTGGAATAATAAAATTAAAAATACTAAAAATAACAAAATAAATATCAAAAAACTAAAGATTAAGAATATAAAAAGAGATTTAAATGGAAGGGAAAATTAAAATGAAAAAAATAAATATGAAAAAAGATAATTTAAGAAAATTAAAAATTAAAAGCTTTTTTTCTATTTATTTTTCATTTTACTTATTGGAAGATATAGAACACTAAGTTTTATTTAGTGTTCTATTTTTAGGTTAAAGGGGGAAAAAATGAAAGGATTTTTGATATTAGAAAATGGAGAAATTTTTGAAGGACAAAGAATCGGAGCTACAAAAGATGCTATTTGTGAAATAGTTTTTAATACTGCAATGGCAGGTTATATCGAAACATTTACAGACCCTTCTTATGCAGGACAGGGAATTGTTATGACATATCCATTGATAGGAAATTATGGAGTAATTACAGAGGATGAAGAATCTGAGAAAATATGGGCAAAAGCAGTTTTTATACATGAGCTTGCTGAATATGAAAATAATTTTAGAACAAATAAAGATTTACAAACATTTTTAAAGGAAAATAATGTTCCAGGACTTACAGGAGTAAATACTAGAAGATTAACAAAAGTACTTAGAGATGCAGGAACTTTAAGAGGAGCTTTAGTTTCGAGTCTTGAAAGAGTTGAAGAAATTAAAGAAAAACTTCAAGAATTTAAAGTAGGTAATGTTGTAGAACAAGTAAGTTGTAAAAAAGCAGTTACTTATGGAAGTACAAAACCAAAGCAAGTTGCATTATTAGATTATGGAGCTAAACATAATATTATAAATTCTTTACTTAGAAGGGGTGTTGGAGTAACTGTTTATCCAGCAGATACACCAGCTGAAATTATTTTAGCTACTAGACCTGATGGAATAATGCTTTCAAATGGACCAGGTGATCCTGAAGATTGCAAATATCAAATTGAAGTGATAAAAAAATTATTTAAAACTAATATACCAATTTTAGGTATTTGTTTGGGACATCAACTTTTAGCTTTAGCTACTGGTGCTAGAACGGCAAAATTAAAGTATGGTCATAGAGGTGCTAATCATCCTGTAAAAGATTTATTTAATGATAGAGTTTATATTACTTCTCAAAATCATGGATATTATGTTGTAGATACAAGTGTAAATCCAGATATTGCTGAAGTTTCACATATTAATTTGAATGATGGTACAGTAGAAGGACTTAAATATAAAGATAAAAATGTATTTACAGTACAATTTCATCCAGAAGCATGTCCTGGACCAGAAGATACTGCATATATATTTGATGATTTTATAGAAATGGTAAATAAGAAATAGTAAAGAAGGGGTAAGAAATGAAAAATGATTCAATAAGAAGAGTTTTAGTAATAGGTTCAGGACCAATTGTAATAGGCCAAGCAGCTGAATTTGATTATGCAGGAACTCAAGCTTGTAGAGAATTGAAAAAAGAAGGATTAGAGGTTATTTTAATTAATTCAAATCCAGCAACAATTATGACAGATAAAAATATGGCAGATAAAATTTATATTGAGCCATTAACAGTAAAAACCTTAAAAAAAGTAATAGAAAAAGAACGTCCTGATAGTATATTACCTAATTTAGGTGGACAAACTGGTCTTAATTTAGCTATGGAACTTGCAGAAGAAGGTTTTTTAGATAAATATGAGGTAAAACTTTTAGGAACATCTCCTGAAGGAATTAAAAATGCAGAAGATAGACAATGTTTTAAAGATATGATGGAAAGTATAAATGAGCCTTGTATTGCAAGTAAAGTAGTACATACAGTTGAAGATGCAGTTGAGTTTGGAAAAGAAATAGGACTTCCAGTAATTATTAGACCAGCTTATACTTTAGGAGGTACTGGTGGTGGAATTGCTTATACAGTTGAAGAATTGGAAGAAATTTCAGCAAGTGGTATTAGAATGTCAAGAGTAAATGAAATTCTTGTAGAAAAATGTATTTCAGGCTGGAAAGAAATTGAATATGAGGTTATGAGAGATAGCAAAGGAAATTGTATAACAATTTGTAATATGGAAAATATAGATCCAGTTGGAATTCATACAGGAGATAGTATTGTTGTTGCACCTTCACAAACTTTATCTAATAAAGAATATCAAATGCTTAGAACTTCAGCAATAAAAATTATTTCAGCTTTGAAAATTGAAGGTGGATGTAATGTACAATTTGCTTTAAATCCAAATAGTTTTGAATATGCTGTAATTGAAGTTAATCCTAGAGTTAGTCGTTCTTCAGCATTAGCTTCAAAGGCTACTGGATATCCTATTGCAAAAGTAGCTACAAAAATAGCATTAGGATATACTTTAGATGAAATTATGAATGAAGTTACAGGTAAAACTTATGCATGTTTTGAACCAGTTTTGGATTATGTAGTAGTAAAAATACCAAAATGGCCATTTAAAAAGTTTTTAACTGCAAATAGAGAGCTAGGAACACAGATGAAAGCAACAGGAGAGGTTATGGCGATAGCACCTAGTTTAGAAGGGGCTTTAATGAAGGCAATTCGTTCATTAGAAGAAAATGTTGATTCATTAATACTTCCTACTTTAAAGGAATATACTAAAGAAGAAATACATGATAGATTGCGTAAAAGAGATAATGAGAGAATTTTTGTTATAGCAGAAGCTTTAAGAAGGGGAATAAGTGTTGAAGAAATTTGTAAAATAACTACAATTGATAAATTTTTCGTTGGAATAATTGCAAAAATAGTTAGAATGGAGAAGGATTTAGAGATTCACAGCATTAATTCAGATTTATTATTAAAAGCTAAAAAAATGGGATTTACAGATAAAGTTATAGCTTCATTAAATGGAAAAACAGAAGAAGAAATTAGAGAATTAAGATATGAAAATAATATTATAGCAAACTTCAAATTGGTAGATACTTGTAGTGCTGAATTTGAGGCTAAAACACCATATTATTATTCTTCTTATGATGATGAAAATGAAGCAAAAAATTCTAATCAAATGAAGATAATGGTTTTAGGTTCAGGACCAATTAGAATAGGACAAGGTATAGAATTTGATTATTGTAGTGTTCATGGAGTTTGGGCTTTAAAGAAACAGGGATATGAAACAATTATTGTAAATAATAATCCAGAAACTGTAAGTACAGATTTTGATATTGCAGATAAATTATATTTTGAACCACTTACTCCTGAAGATGTAAGAAATATTGTTGAAATTGAAAGGCCTGTTGGAGCAATAGTACAATTTGGTGGACAAACTGCTATAAAACTTACTGAAGCTTTAGATAAAATGGGAGTTCAAGTTTTAGGAACTTCACCAGTAGATATGGATAGAGCAGAAGATAGAAAAGAATTTGACAAAGCTTTATCAAATTGTGGAATATTGAGACCTCAAGGGGAAACAATTTACACAGTAGAAGAAGCAAAAAGAGTTGCTAAAAGATTGGGATATCCAGTATTAGTTAGACCATCTTATGTTTTAGGTGGACAAGGAATGGCAATAGCTTATGATGACAATGAAATAGAAGAATATGTTAATGAAATTAATAAAGTTGCTCAAGAACATCCAATATTAGTTGATAAATATATGATGGGTAAAGAATTGGAAGTTGATGCAATTTGTGATGGAATGGATGTATTAATACCAGGAATTATGGAACACTTGGAAAGAGCAGGTGTACATTCTGGAGATAGTATTTCTGTTTATCCTACTCAAACTATTGAGCAAAGACATTTAGATACAATAGTTGAATATACTAAAAAAATAGCAAAAGAATTAAATATAATTGGAATGATTAATATTCAATTTATAATTTGTCAAGGTGCAGTTTATATTATAGAAGTTAACCCACGTTCAAGTAGAACTGTTCCATATATTAGTAAAGTTACTAATTTGCCAATGATTGAAATTGCAACTAATGTAATTTTAGGAAAAATGCTTAGAGATATGGAATATGGAATTGGTTTATATAGGAAAAGTGAATATGTTTGCGTAAAAATGCCAGTATTTTCATTTGAAAAAATAAAGAATGCAGATACAAGTTTAGGTCCTGAAATGAAATCAACAGGAGAAGTTTTAGGCGTTGCTAAAAGCTTTTCAAATGCAGTTCTAAAAGCTTTTATTGCAAGTGGTTCAAATGTATCAAAAACAGGAAATATTTTAATAACTGTTAGAGATAAAGATAAACCAGAAATGTTACCTATTGCACAAAAATTTTATTTAAAAGGATTTGGAATTTATGCTACATCTGGAACTGCAAAATTCTTGGAAAGCAATGGTATACATGTAAATGTTGTTGAAAAACTTTGGGAAGGTAAAGATAGCATTATAGATTTAATTGAAAATGGAAAAATAAATTTTGTAGTAAATACACCAACAAAGGGAAAAGAGTCAAATAGAGATGGATTTAAAATCAGAAGAATGGCGGTAGAATGTAAAATACCATGCTTTACATCACTAGATACAGTTAATGCTTTATATGATGCAATAGAAGATGATGAAATTGAAGAAACTCTAGATGTTGTAGATATTACTAAAATTTAAGTTGTAGAATTTTGTTATAATTTGTAAAATAAGATTTGAGTTATGGTTATAATTCGAATCTTATTTTTATTTCACGATATTCCGTGAAGTTAAAATTTTACAGATTATTTTATCATATAAAAAATTAGCATTTTAATTGCACAATTTTAAATTTAATATTAGAAATTATTTTGAGTGAAAAAAACATTGCATATTAAAAATAATTATGCTATTATATTATGTATTGACAAATAAAAAATTAATTTGAATGTACTTAAAAAGATACAAAAACTTAAAAAAAGGCAGTATTGACAAACAAATTTTACTTATATATAATTAATTTGCTAAAATAGTAGAATAAAAAAATGGGAGAAAAAATATTGAAACAAGGAATTTTTAAATATATATTTGTTTTAGGTTTTATAATTTTATTAATTGTAACTTATATTATATTTTATGATAAAGATACATCAAAAGTAGAGGTTCAAGATCAAACTTCTACTGTAAGTACATTAATAACTGATTTACGACTTGGAATAGCTGGTTTTGATTCCTTAAACCCTTTAGTTAGTAATAATAAAAATGTTAAAGAAATTTCAAGATTAATTTTTGATTCTTTAGTAATGATTTCCAATAATTATGGTTTTGATTATAATTTAGCATCTGAAATTTCCAAAATAGATAATGTAACTTATATTATCAAATTAAAAGAAAATGTTAAATGGCAAGATGGTAGTGATTTTACAGCGCAAGATGTTAAGTTTACAATAGATACAATAAAAATGTTACCAGAAACTTATGGTATAAATTCACCATATACAGATAATTTAAAAAATTTGTCTGTACTTGATATTGTTGATGCGTATACAATCAAGTTAACTCTTTATAATGAAGAAGATTTTTTTGAATATAATTTAACATTTCCAATATTGAATAGTAATTATTTTGTTAATGAGGATTTTATAAATACTCCAAAAAATAATAATATTATTGGAACTGGAATGTTTAAAATTATTGAAAAAACAGATAACACCATAAAATTGGCTAAAAATGAAAATTATTGGAATAAAGAAAAACAATCTTTAATTACAGAAATTAATATTGGATTGTATAATACAATTGGAGAAATGTACACAGCATTTAAAAGTGGATACATAGATATAATGGATATTACAACTCCTGATATAGAAACTTATATAGGTTCTTTACGGTTATAATAAAGTAGATTATGCTGATAGAAATATTGATTTTTTGGCATTTAATACAAATAATGAGATTTTTTCGGATCCTAGAGTGCGAAAGGCAATAACTTTACTTTTGGATAAAAATAATATACTTGCTAGTATGGGGGCTGGATATGCACCTTTAAATTTCGTGTATGGAAATGAAAATTGTATGTATGATGAAAAATTGAATATTCAATATAATTCTGAGGAGGCAGATAGGTTATTAAATGAAGCTGGTTGGAATTATATAAATAATGCTTGGATAAAGGAAGGAAAAGTTTTAAGATTTTCTATTGTTGTAGATAGTACAAGAGCTGATAGAGTTAATGCTGTTAATACTGTTGCTAATCAATTAATAAATCATGGAATAAATGTTAGTATAAAAGAAATTTCAAATTCAAAGTATATTGAAACTTTAAATAATAAGAATTATGAGGTTATAATGACTGGTTTTAAAGTTGGTTATAGTCCTAAATTATCAATATTTTTTGGCGAAAATAATATTGCTAATTATTCAAATGAAAATGTTAATAATTTATTAAATACGATAAAAAATACTGGGGATTATAACGTTCAAAAAGATAATTATAATAAGTTATATGATGAATATTTGAATGAATTTCCTTATATTTTTTTATATAGAGAAACAGATTCAGTAATTTTTAATCAATCTTTGTGTGGTAAAGTTAGTCCAAATTCTTTTAGTATTTTTTATAATATAGAAAAATGGTATAGACAATAAAAAAATGAAATTTAAAATTAAAAAGTATTGACAAATATTTTTTTTAGTATATAATATTAACAAACGTAAGTTCGCAGAACAAATTTTTATAAAGGAGAAATACAATGGGAGATAATTCAGAAAAAAGAAAAGCTTTAGAAGTAGCAATGAGTCAAATAGAAAAACAATTTGGCAAAGGTTCAGTTATGAAATTAGGAGAATGTAAACAAATGAATGTAGAGGCAATTCCAACTGGAGCTTTGAGTTTAGATATAGCTTTAGGAATAGGAGGAATACCTAAAGGAAGAATAGTAGAAATATTTGGACCAGAATCTTCTGGAAAAACAACATTAGCATTACATGCTATTGCAGAAGCACAAAAAAATGGTGGTGAGGCAGCATTTATTGATGCAGAGCATGCATTAGATCCTGTATATGCAAGAAATTTGGGTGTTGATATAGATAATTTAATAGTTGCTCAGCCAGATACTGGTGAGCAAGCACTAGAAATAGCAGAAGCATTGGTTAGAAGTGGAGCAATAGATATAATTGTTGTAGATTCAGTTGCAGCACTTGTTCCAAAGGCTGAAATAGATGGTGATATGGGAGATGCACATATTGGTTTACAAGCTAGGCTTATGTCTCAAGGGTTAAGAAAATTAGCAGGAACTATAAATAAAACAAATGCAATAATAATTTTCATAAATCAATTAAGAGAAAAAGTTGGAATAATGTTTGGAAATCCTGAAACAACTCCAGGTGGAAGAGCATTAAAATTCTATTCTTCTGTTAGAATGGATATTAGAAAAATAGAAAATATTAAAGTAAATGGAGAAGTTACAGGAAGTAGAACTAGAGTAAAAGTTGTGAAAAATAAAGTAGCACCACCTTTTAGAGAAGCAGAATTTGATATAGTTTATGGAAAAGGAATTTCAAAAGAAGGAAATATATTAGATTTAGCAGTTAATCTAAATATTATTGAAAAAAGTGGTTCATGGTTTAGCTACAATGGAGAAAAAATTGGACAAGGTAGAGAAAATGTAAAAGAGTATTTATCTAAAAATCCAAAAATAATGGATGAAGTTGAAAAGAAAATTAGAGATAATTTTAACAAGGCTTTTGAAAATGCTTTAATTGAAGAAGCAAAAGAAATGGAGGATAATGAACAGGAAGAATTTTCAGAAGAAGAAATATAAGGTGAAAAATGAATTTTACAAATAATTTAAAAGAAGCTGAAGAATTTGATAATTTAAAATCTAAAGTATTAAAATATGTATTATATAAAAAAAGAACAGAAAATGAAGTTAGGGAAAAATTTAAAGATATTCCTCAAAATAAATTAGAGGATATTATAGATTTTTTAAAAGAGTATAATTACATTAATGATACGGAATATATAGAAAAAAGTGTAGATGAATTTAAAAAACTTCAAAATCTTTCTTTAAAGGAAATAAGTTATAAACTTATGAGAAAAGGATTAAATAAGAATTTAATAGATGATTACATATATTCAAATAAAGAAGTGTTATTTGAATATGAAATTAATTCAGCTAGAAATATTTTGTTAAAGAAAATTAAAAATTCAGAATTAAATGATATAAAGAATTTTCTTTATAAAAAAGGATATATGTCGGAAAGTGTTGAAATTGCTATTAACAATTTGGAACTTTAAATTAAGTTTATCATATTATATATTATGATGAAAATTGTAAAATAAAGGTGTAGAATATTTTAATAATTTTCCAAAAAATATTATTTACAAAAGAATTATAGTGTGATAAAATGAAAAACAATTAAATTTGACTTAAAATATTAATTTATGGAAGGAGATTTAATTTATTATGAAGTTGCATAAAAAGCTAATAGCAGTTTTTTTAATAGTAATTTGTTTAATATTGTCATTAGGATTTCTTCCTTTTTCATCATATTCTGTTGAAGTTTCAGAATTTGAAGGAAAAATTGTAAATAGTGAAGAAGAAGGGATAATGGGAAATGCCTATTTTGACAATGAAAATAATGGAATAGCAATTCTAAGTGCTGGTTCACAAGAAAGTGTTAGTGATATTATTAGTAAATATGAAAGTAATGGTGAAGTAGCAGTTGGAATTGATGTATCTGCATGGCAAAAAAATATAGATTGGGCTCAAGTGTCTGCAAGTGGTGTAAAATATGCTATGATTAGATGTGGTTATAGAGGATATGCACCAGAAGGAAATATTGTTCAAGATGCTTATTTTAAAAAGAATGTTGAAGGTGCTTTAAATAATGGAATTTATGTAGGAATATATTTTTATTCTACAGCTATAAATGAAGCAGAAGCATTGCAAGAAGCTCAAACTGTTGTAGAGTGGATAAAAGGATATGATATAAAATATCCAGTTGCTTATGACTTTGAGGACTTTGGTATAAAAGAAGCAAAAAGAACTGATGGTTCTACATTACCATATAGAACAAATGGATTGTCAACAGAGCAATTAAATAAAAATGCACATGTTTTTTTAGATTATATAAATGCGAATGGATATATAGGTTGTTTGTATGGAAGTAGTAATCCTTTAAGTACAGTATGGAAAATGGAAGAATTTTCAAATTTTTCAACATGGGTAGCTCATTATAAGATTTCAAAACCAACATATACAGGAAACTATCAAATGTGGCAATGTACAAGTTCAGGTACAGTTCCAGGTATTTCAGGTAATGTTGATATAGATTTAGATTATTATTATTATTTTAAATATAATAGTATAGATATAACAAATTATATGTTTGATAGTGAATTTTATAGTGATAGATATAGTGATTTAAAAGCAGCTTTTGGAAATGATGCTAAAGCATTAAGAAATCATTATGAAAACTTTGGTAAAAAAGAAGGAAGAATGGCAACACCAGTATTTGATCCAATTTACTATTTGAATAAATACCCAGATTTAAAAAATGCTTTTAAAACAGATTATGTTTCAGCATATAATCACTTCGTAAGAAATGGAATTCACGAAGGTAGGCAGGGCAGTAAAAATTTTGATGTAAAATATTATTTTAGTAATAATCCAGATTTAAAAAAAGCTTTATATTCTAGTAATACTAGAGCATTAGAACATTATTTTGTTTGTGGTATAAATGAAGGTAGAATAGCAAGTGCTGAATTTAATTTAAATGAGTATAAAAAATCATGTTCTAATTATGAAAGAAATTCTATAGGAAATAATAATAAAAAATATATAGCTTTATTTTTAGGTGGAAATCCTATAAATGATACAAACATTGATGTTTCAGGATATTTATTTGACGCTGTATATTATGCAAATAGATATGCAGATTTAAAAGCTACTTATGGTACTAATGCTGTGGCATTAAAAGAACATTATGAGGTTTTTGGAAAGAAAGAAGGAAGAGGAGCATCACCAGTATTTGATCCAAAATATTATGTAGATAAATATGCAGATTTGAAAAATGCTTTTCAAAATGATTATGTTTCTGCGTATAATCACTTCGTAACTTATGGTATTCATGAAGGAAGAAGTGGAAGTGCTGAGTTTGATGTTAAAGTATATGTTTCAAACAATAAGGATATAGAGGACACGTTTGGAAAAAATTATTCTAAATGTTTACAACATTATATGATTTTTGGAAGAAACGAAAATAGAAAAGCAAATTAGAATCATTTAAAGCAAAGCATGAATAGAAAGTCAAATTAAAATTATGTAAAACACAGAACGTAAGCTGAATGTAGACTTCAAAAAATGAAATAAATTTTTAGTTTAAGTTCCGGCATTTTTGGTAATACGATAAAAATACCAAAAATATCGGAACTTAAAAATTTTTTATTATTTTTTGTTAAAATTTGTTGTTTATATTAACTTATTATGATATAATGTGCTAAAAATAGGATGTTGAATTGGGGGATAGAATGCTAGAAGAAATATTATTTTTGTTATTATCTGTTACGTTATTTATAATAATATTTTCCAAAATAATTAGACATAATGATTCTAATTATATAGCATTATTAATAATTGAAGCAATTGGTATTGCAATATGTTTTTTTGAGATAAAATTAAATTTAGTGGCAAACTTGTTTTTTAAAATTATAAGATATATATGCAGTATAGTTATACCATTAGTAATTATAATTTTAGAAATTAATGGTATAGTATTTTCTGAAATGTTAACAATTTTTCTTGCTAAAGTTTTACTAAAATTAGGCGATACAAAAACAGCAAAGACTATACTTGTTAAGTTTGTTGCAAAATATAAAAATAGTTATAAAGGTCATATATTATTAGCACAAATATATGAAAAAGAAGGCGGAATGAGAAAAGCAATTGATGAATATGTTATGGCTTTAGATGTAAAAGGAAATGATTATGATTCATATTTTAAAATTGCTAATCTTTTAAAGGACTTGGGAAAAAAAGACGAATCAATTGAAATGTTGCAAAATCTTGTAAAATCAAAACCAGATTGTTGTGAAGGCTCTAAATTACTTGGTGAGTTATTATGTGAGCAAGAAAGATTCAAAGAAGCTGCAAGTGTATATCAAGATGCATTAAAATATCATTCTAGTGATTTTGATTTGTATTATAGTTTAGGTATAGTGTTTACAAGATTAAATGATTTCAATATGGCAAAAGAAATGTATGAAAAGGCTGCAGAATTAAATCATAAATTATATGGAGCTTATTATAATTTAGGTCAAATATGTTTTATTGAGAAGGATATGGAATCAGCTGAAAAATATTTTGAAAAAAGTTTATATGATGAGGGTCTAGAAGCTAAATCTTATTATCAATTAGCAAAAATATATGTAATAAAAGGAATGAAAGAAAAAGCTATAAATTTTATTAATAAAGCTATCGAAATAGAGCCAAAACTTTTAAAGAAAGCAAGTAAAGAAAAATTTTTCGAAGAAATAAAACAATATTTTACTGTTTCAGTAAAAATGAATGAAAAAGATGAAATAAAAGAAAATATTGAAGAAAATGAAATAGAAGAAATAAGTATAAAAGAAAAAGAAGAAAAGAATGCTAGAAGTTATTTGGAAGAAACAACAGATTTAGTTCAAAGTATAAAAGAAAATACTGAAAAACAAAACGATTTGAAAAATATTATAAACAAAGAAAAATTAGAAGAAATAATTAAAAATGATGAATTAGAAGAAGAGTCAGAAAATGATAAATTTGAGGAAATAATAGAAAATGATAACTTAAAAGAAAACAATAAAACAGAAGAAAAAAATCAAAAAGAATTGGAAAATAATCAACGAGTAGATAAATTTTAAATTTAAAAATGTATAAATACAAAAAATATTACATAACATTAAATGGAAGATTAAATTATAAAATTTTCTATTATGAAAGGAGAAGAGGATTATGGAAAAAGCAATTTCAGTAGTTGGTGGGGATTTACGAATAGTTAAATTAGTAGAAATGTTAATTGCAGATGGATATACAGTATATACTTATGGATTAGAATATTCCGAAGATTTATTAAAATTGGAAGGAGTTGAAATGTGTCCAACTTTAAAAGATGCTGTTACAGATTCAAGAGCAGTTGTAGGACCTATACCATTATCTAGTGATAGAAAAAATCTTTCTATGCCATTTAGTCATGTGAAATTATCTCTTGAAGAATTTATTGAATGTTTAGATGGAAAAACACTTATAGCTGGTAATATTACAGAGCCTATTAGAAATATTTTAGATAGCAAATCAGTTGTATATATTGATTTATTAAAAAGAGAAGAATTTTCAGTATTAAATACAATTTCAACTGCTGAAGGAACTATTCAAATAGCAATGGAAGAAACTCAAAGAACTGTTCATGGTAGAAATGTTTTGATAATGGGATTTGGTAGAATTGGAAAAGTTTTATCTAAAATGTTATCTGGTATTGGAGCAAAAGTTTATTGTGAAGCAAGAAAAGATGAAGATCTTGCATGGATAAAAGCTTATGGATATGAACCAATACATTTAAATGATTTAGACAAAAATTTATCTAAGTTTGATATAATAATTAATACAATTCCATTTCAAATTTTAGATAATAAGAGATTAGATTTATTAAAGAAGGATATAGTAATTATAGATTTAGCATCAAATCCTGGAGGTGTTGATAGAAAATCTGCTAAAGAAAAGAATTTAAAACTAATATGGGCATTATCTCTTCCTGGAAAAGTAGCACCAGTAACATCAGCTGAATTTATAAAAGAAACAATTTATCATGCATTAAAAGAAATGCACTAAAATATTATAAATAGGAGATAGTAATGACGATAGTACAAGCGTTAGTATTAGGAATTATACAGGCTTTAACAGAATTTTTACCTGTATCAAGTTCAGCACATTTAAAAATATTTCCATGGATTTTTAATTGGAATATTCCAGAAAGTTTTGATATAGCTCTTCATTTTGGAACATTATTAGCAATAGGTGTGTTTTTCTTTAAAGATTGGATTAATCTTATAAAAGGTGGATATAAAAAAGTAGTAAAAAAAGAAAATTCTACAGAAGGAAAAATCTTTTGGTATTTAGTTATAGCAACAATACCAGCAGGAATATTAAGTTTAATATTAGATAAAATTTCAGATAAAATAGTAGGAAATAATCTTAACTTTGAAATGGCATTAATTGCTATTGCATTGATAGTTATGGGAATAGTTTTATATATAGTTGATAAAAAAGCTAAATCAAAAATAAAATATGAGGATATAACATTAAAGCAGTCTGTAATAGTTGGAATGTCTCAAGCAATAGCAGCAGCTTTTCCAGGAGTTTCTCGTTCAGGAATAACAATGACTACTGCAAGAGCTTTGAAAATAGATAGAGAATCGGCAGCTAAGTTTTCATTTTTATTAGCAACTCCAATTACATTGGCAGCAGTATTGGTTGATTTAAAAGAATTTGTTTTTGATATTCCATTTTTTATACGGAGTGTTTTCAAGCTTTATTTTAGGATTATTTATAATTAAATTTTTGTTAGAATATTTACGAAAAGGCAGTTTTAAAGTTTTTGCTATTTATAGAATTGTTTTAGGGTTAATAATAACTGGCTTTATAATTTTTTAATAAACAAAAGAAAGGAACAAAATATATGGGAAAACATGATTCAGATGAAACAGAAGGATTTATTTTAGGTGGGGTAACAGCAATTAAAAATATAGGATTATGGTTTGTAAAACATATAAAAATTTTTATTTTAATCGTAATTCTTCCTATAATAGCTTGTGGTTCTTATTTTTTAACAAAGTATATTATACATAAAAAAAGAGATAATACTGTAGTTCCAGTGGTTGCTTCTCAAAATAAAGAAGATAAAGAATATCTTGGTGGATATGAAGTAATAGGAAATGTAAAAGTTAATAGTTTAGGAATTGATGTAAAGGTTTTAAATCCAGTTCTAGATGAAGTAGATTATACTGAAGATGCTTTAAAGTATGGAGCAGTAAAATATTATGGAGAAGAATTAAATGAAAGTGGGAATTGCGTTATTTTAGCTCATGATGATTCACAAAATTTTTTCAATTTAAAAAATATTGAAAAAGATGATGAAATTATTGCTGTAAATTCAGATGGTGTAGAGGTAAAATATACTGTAATAGAAATAAATAAAGTGGATAGTGCAGATTTTAGTGGTTTTTTACCATTAGAAGAAAACTCAACAGAATTAACATTAATTACTTGTGATGATGGTGCTACAACAAGATTTGTAGTAAAAGCAATATCAAAATAGTTTGAGCCAAAATTTATAAGAAAACAAAGGAAATAAAAGTTATGATAAAAAGAAATTTAAAATTTGTATTTAGTATAGTATTTATATTAATTTTATGTATTAATAATAAAGTATATGCTTCAGAAGCTAATGTGTCAGCAAATAATTGCACAGTTGGTGAAAATTTCTCAGTAACTATAAATATTCCTCAAGATGCAATTGGATATAATGGAGTTGTAACAGTTACTTATAGCGATGGTAGTTCAGCAAGTAAGAATATTTATGGTCTAGGTCAAGATATGAATGATATAAATGCAGATTATTATTGGCCAGGAAATGCAACAGTTAGTTTTGAAGCTAAAGTTGCAGGAAATGCAACAATAGTAGCATCTAATTTGAATTTGACAGATAGGTCAGGAAAAAAGATAAATTCACAAAGTACCGTAACAACAGCTGTTTCAATAGCTGGAGCTCCTAGTGCTCCTACTCCAAGTGCTGATGCAAATTCTAATCCAGCTCCAGCATCAGGTGGTGAGTCAAGTCCAAATACAAATCCAGCACCAGCTCAACCAGCTGCACCAAAAAAAATTACTTTTAAAGATACTAATGAAAAAATGTATACAACAAAAAGAGTAAATATTAGACAAGGATATGGAACTAGCAGTATAGTAATTCAAACATTGTCAGAAGGAGTTGAGCTTACAAGAACTGGTACTGGTTCAGAAAATGTTGATGGATATGCTTGGAGTAGAGTAAGTTACAATGGAATAACTGGATATGTTATTACAAGTGCATTAACAAGTACACCACCTGTTCCAGTAGAAACTCCTGAAGAGCCCAATGAAAATGATCCTGAACAAGAAAATGAAGAGGTTCCAACTACAGAAGAAAATGGTGATTCTCGTGAAGAAGAAATAAAAAGAATTGCTGAAGAACTTGGTTCTATTCCAGCAGTTGGAAAAGAAGAAGTAATTGAGTATTTTATTGTAACAGCAGTTATTATTGTTGGATTTATTATAGCTTTTAAACTTGAAATTTATTCATTAGAAAGTAAAACTAAACCTTTGCCTTTAGAAAGTGAAGAATATTTACTTAGAAGAATACAAGGAAAGTTTGATGATTTATCTCCAGATGAATTAAAAGAGAAAATTAAATACTATGATAATATACAAAAAATGCGTATAAAAAGAGAAAGAGCAGATAGAAAGATAATTAGAAGAATAAGGAGACAAGATTTACGTGAACGAAGAGCAAGAAAAAAAGCAGAAACAAAAAGAGGATGAAAAAAATATATTAAATCGGTAAATTAGTATCAACAAAAATAAAAGAAGAATTAAAAAATGAAGTAGAGCAATTAAAAAATAAGGGAATAAATACTAAGCTTGCTGTTATAATGGTAGGTGATGATTCTGCTTCAAAAGTATATGTAAGAAATAAATCTAAAGCTTGTGAAAAAGTTGGAGTAGAATATGAGGAATTTTTGTTAGATTCTAATATTACGGAAAAAGAATTGTTTGATTTAATTGATAAATTGAACAAAGATAAAACAATAAATGGAATATTACTTCAAAGTCCTATTCCAAAGCATTTAGACCAGAATAAAGCATTTAGTAAAATTATTCCTGAAAAAGATGTTGATGGATTCAATCCTATAAATGTTGGAAATTTGTGTATTGGTAATGACGGTTTTATTTCATGTACACCATTTGGAATTATGAAAATTTTTGAATATTATGATATAGAATTAGAAGGAAAAAATGCAGTTGTTTTAGGAAGGAGCAATATTGTTGGAAAACCAATGATGCAATGTTTACTTTCAAAAAACGCTACTGTAACAGTTTGCCATTCTAAAACAAAGAATTTGAAAGAAATAACTAAAAATGCTGATATATTAATTTCAGCAATAGGAAAGCCAAATTTTGTTAAAGAAGATATGGTAAAAGATGGGGCAATAGTAATAGATGTTGGTATCAGCAGATTAGAAGATGGTTCTTTATGTGGTGATGTAGATTTTAATAATGTTTGTAACAAAGTTGCTGGTATTACTCCAGTTCCAGGTGGAGTTGGACCAATGACAATAGCGATGCTTTTATATAACTTAGTAAAGGCAACTAAAAAACAAAATCAGATTTAATAAAATACTTTTTCTTTACATAATTTATGAAGAAAGAAGGAATATTGAATAAAAAAATAATATATATTTGGTTAACAAAATTAAAAATAAGTAATAGTATAAAATTAAAAATCTTAGAAAAGATTGGTGGAGTTGAGCGATTATATAATAGCAGTTTAGATGATTTGATTTATTTTAATTTTAATAATGTTTTAATTTCTAAAATATTAAATAAAGATATAAAGAAAAATTTAGATAAAGAATATCAATATATGTTAGAAAACAATATAGATATTATTGGGATAGAAGATGAATTCTATCCTAAAAAATTTAAAGAAATATCAGATAAACCAATTGCTTTTTATATTAGGGGAAATAAAAAAATTTTAAATATGAATAGCGTTGGAATAATAGGTTCAAGAAATGCTTTAAGAGATAGTTTAAGTGTTGCTAAAAGATTATCTTATGAAATTTCAAAAATGGATATAAATATTATAAGTGGATTGGCAAGAGGAATCGACAAATTTGCTCATTTAGGAGCATTAGAAAATAAAAATGGAAAAACAATTGCAGTTTTAGGAGCAGGTATCGATAATGATAGTATATATCCTTATGAAAATAAAAGAGTTTTTGAAAGAATTTTAGAAAATGATGGTGCTATAATTTCAGAATATCCATTAAAAACTAAACCATATTCTTATAATTTTCCTTATAGAAATAGAATAATTAGTGCAATTTCAGATGCAGTTGTTGTGGTAGAAGCTTCTAAAAAAAGTGGAAGTTTAATAACAGTTGATTATGCTTTAGAGCAAGGAAAAGATGTATATGTTTGTAAAAGTAAGAATATGGATTCTAAAAATTTTGAAGGAAATAAAATATTAATTGAACAAGGTGCTAAAATTATAGATGGATTATTTTAAAAAGCTGAAACTGAAAGAGAAAGAAGGAAAAAATGAGTAATAAGATATTAACATTAGAATCAAATAAATATGAGCTTCAGTTGAGCAATTTTGCAGGACCGTTAGATTTATTATGTTATTTAATTGACAAAGAAAAAATGGATATTTATGAAGTAAAAATAGATGATATTACTGAGCAATATATTAAATATTTGAATGAGCAAGAAAGTTTAAATCTTGAAATTGCTAGTGAATTTGTAGTTATGGCATCAACACTACTTTTAATTAAATCTAAAGGTTTGTTGCCGAAAGAAGTCGAAAATGAAGCAGAAATTACAGAAGAAGAACTTATAAGAAGAATTATTGAGTATAAAAAATATAAACAGATTTGTAAAAATTTTAGAGAAAGATTTAATTGTTATTCCAAAAGAACTTATAAATTACCTGAATCAATTGAATTACCGAAACAACATTTAGAAGTAAATTATGAGCAAAAGGATATTGTTAATGCGTATAAAAAAATAATAAATAGAAATGAAAATAAAAGAAATGAATATGCAGATAATATAAAGAAAATTGCTATATCTGATACATATAGTGTTTCTGATAAGGTAAAAGAAATTTATAAGGAACTTATTAGAAAACCTAACTTTGTTTTTGGTCAAAGATTTTCTTTAAAAGAAAAGCCAAAAGCAGAAGTGGTTACAGCATTTACTGGTGTTTTGGAATTAAGTAGAAGAAGTAAAATAAATACAATTCAAGAAGAATTATTTGGAGATATTGTAATTTCTAAAAAAAGAAAATTGTAAATTTAATTTGAACTTTATCATTTAAGTATAAATTGTTATTAATTGGAAAAACTAATCACAAGGAGTTTATATGTGGTTAGTTTTATTATTTTTGTTAATACTATTTTTAGGCATTATTTTTTCAAAAATTAGTATAAACATAAAAAATATAAGAATAAGTGATAAGAAAGTAGATTTTCAGATAAAAATAAAGCTATATTTGTTTTATTTTATAAAGATTATCAGTATAAAATGCAATAATTTAGGAATTATTATTTTTGGAAAAACTATACCGTATAAAAAATTTATAAAAGACGTAAAGTTTGAAAATATTATAAAAAAAGATTTTAGAGATTTGACATTGAAAAAAATTAAAACAATGGATTTGAAAATTGATAATGTTAATTTTACTTTAAAAATTGGTGTTAAAGATGTTTTTATTACAAGTTTTTTAGTAGTTTTTTTATCTACTTATATATCAACTTTGTTAATGAAAGAAACTAAAAGAATAAATTATCGAAAAATTCATTATAATATTTTACCAGAGTTTAATAAATATGAATTGGTTTTAGAAGGAAATACAACAGTTAGTATGAAAACAAGGAATTTAGGTATATTTTTTAATACAAATGAACATAATAAGAAAAAGCTTGAAAAAAATATAATGAGGAGGTAGGAAAATGAGTGAACATCCAATTGAAGGACTTATGAGAACAGCTATGAATAGTATTCAAGATATGGTAGATGTGAATACTATTATTGGTGAGCCAATTGAAACTTCTGGAGATATTATGATTATTCCTATATCTAAGGTTTGCTTTGGATTTGCAGCTGGTGGAAGTGAGTTTGATACTGAAACTTTAGATGAATATAAGAAAAAAGAAAAGGAAGAAGAAATGCAGTATAGATTGCCTTTTGGAGGCCGGAAGTGGAGCAGGAGTTACAATTAATCCAGTAGCTTTTTTGATAATAAATAAAGAAAATATTAAACTTATGCCAATAAATCATTCTTCTACAATAGATAAACTTATAGATTATATTCCAGATATTTTGTCAAAAATTCCACCAAAGGAAAACAATAATCAAAAAAATGAAGAAAAAGCTAATGTGAATGCTGATGTAAAAGTTGAAGTTCAAAAAGATAATAATATAGATTCTGATTATTTAGAAGATGAATAAAAATTAAAGTTACGTATTATTCGTAACTTTTTTTATATGAAAATATAAATTAAAGAAAAGGCAGGAACACAATTCCTGCCTCTATGTAATAACAACATAAAACCAAGAAAAATATCCCCACCTTAATTGGTAAATAAATTAACTAAATGTTATAGCTAAAACTATTTGTTTAACATTGAGTTTTCAGCTTTTTCAATCATTTTTCTAACCATGTTACCACCTATTTTACCAGCATCTTTTGATGACATATTTCCGTTGTAACCATTTTTTAAATCAACACCAACTTCAGCTGCTACTTCGTATTTGAATTTATCTAAAGAATCTTGTGCTTCTGGAACAACCTTTTTATTGTTACTTGTCATTGTTAATTCACCTCCAAAAAGTTTTTGAAAAAACATTTTAAATGTAATTTCAATATATATAATGTTCATTTATCGATTTTTTAAACATCCAATTTTTTACAAATTTTATTATTATTTGTGAAATAAAATAATAAAAGTGAAAAATATGTAAAAAAAAAAGTGAATTTTATATTGTAAAAATAAAAGTTAATGATATAATAGCCTAAGAAAAAACGGTTTTAAGAAAGGAATGAAATTTTAATGTATAAACTTATTGCTGTTGATTTAGATGGCACATTATTGGATTCCTATGGTGAAGTTTCGGAAAGTACTAGAATTGCTTTGAAAAAAGCAATGGATATGCGGAATTGAAGTTGTTCTTGCTTCAGGTAGAACCATAGAATCAATAGAAAATTTTGCATTAGATTTAGGTACTAATAAGTATTTAATTTCAGGCAATGGTGCGGCTGTTTATGATATACAAAATAAAGAAATAATATATAGTAAATTTTTATCTAAAGAACAAGTTTTAAAAATTTCTAATGTTTGTGAAGAAAATAGCATACACTATAATGTATATACAGAAAAAGAAATAATAGCTAAGAAATTAAACTATAATGTTTTGTATTATCAAAAAGAAAATTTAAAAAAACCTGAAAGTAAAAGAACTTATATTAATATAGTGTCAAATATAATTGAATATATTCAAAATTTAGATAATGCAAATTTTTTGAAAATTACAATATGTGATGAAGATTTAAAAATATTCAATAGTATCATAAAAAAAATAAAATTATTAGATAAATTTGATATTTTGGATGTTGAGTACATGAGTAGAAAAAAAATTAAATATGGTACAGAAGAAATTGCAGTAGAATATTACTATACCGAGGTTACTAATGAAAATGTTAATAAATGGACGGCAATACAATTTTTAATGGATAAACTGAATATAAAACCAGAAGAGGTAATTGCAATAGGAGATAATTTTAACGACAAAGAAATGATAGAAAATGCTGGTTTGGGAATTATTATGGGAAACAGTAATCCAGTAATGAAAAAGTATGGAAAAGTGATTGTGCCTGATAATGATTCAGAAGGTGTAAGACAGGCTATTGAGCAATATGCTTTAAAATAACAAAAGAATTACTATTATGTTAAATTTATGTAACAAACGTCAAAATTTGTTGATAAAACGCAAAATGTAATGTAAAATGATATTATATGAAGGTAAAAATAAAAGCAATGTAATAAATTATAAGGAGGACATAAAAAATGGCATCAAATCCAATACAAAGAAGGGCAAGACAATCTTTTTTGATAGGTTTTTTAATAGCATTAATAATTATGGCAGTAGTAGTTGTTGTGTTATTTTCAAAAATTAGCAAATTAAATGAGGAAAAGGAAGCTTTAAGAGTTGAAGAAATTACAGTATATACAACTTCTAAAGATTTTAAATCTGGAGAAAAAATAACGGCGGATAGTTTAGTTCCTACAACAATTCGTGCAGAATTAGATGTTACAAGTTATCTAACATCTGCAAGTTTTGAATATGATGAAGAAGGAAATCCAAAAGAATATATAACAAAAGTTGATATTCCAATGGGAACAATGATAACTGAAGGTATGATTACAGCAGATGAAAATGGTAGACCAAATGATGAAAGATTGATGGAGTATCACATGATAGTGTTACCATCAACTCTAGAGGCAGATGATTATGTAGATATAAGAATTGAATTTCCTGATGGAACAAGTTACATAGTTTTGTCTAAAAAATATGTTGAAATGACAGATTCAAGAGGAATTTGGATGAAGATGACTGAAATGGAAATTAATACTTTGAATAGTGCTATTGTTGAATCATACTATATTGAAGGTACTCAGTTAAAAGCTGTAAAATATACAGAGCCAGGAATGCAAGAAGCTGCTCAAACAACTTATGCAGTTAATAATGAAGTTCTTACATCAATTTATTCAAACCCTAACATTCTTGTAGAAGCAATGAATGATTTAGCTGCAAAATGGGATAGAAAAACATTACGTCAAGATGCTTCAGATTATCAAATAAGTAGAGATAAAATTCAAAATTACATGTCTAACCTAGAGCAAGATGATAAAACAGCTGCTGTTGAAGCTGGACAAACAACAGAAAATGAAGCAATTAATGCTAAGAGAGATGAATATATTGGTGAATTAGAGTAAACAAAAGATATTAAGTAATATGAAGAAAAAGTATCAGACTCTTTTTAAGAGAGTCTGGTACTTATAACACGCAGAAGGAGAGATATCAGATGAAAAAAGTAGCTTTTATAGGAGGATTTGATAAAACAGATTTAATATTGTATGTTTCGAGAATAATTACTGTTTTAGAAAAAAAAGTTTTGTTTGTAGATACAACTATTACACAAAAGGCAAAATACTTAGTACCAACAATTACACCAGCAAGAAAATATGTTACTTGTTATGATGGATTTGACGTAGCAATTGGATTTGAAAGTATGACAGATTTAAGAGAATATTTGTCTGTTGAAAATTTTGATTATGATTATATGATTGCTGATATAGATTCACCAGAAGCTTATAGAGCATTTCAGTTTTCAAATGCTGATATACATCTTTTAGCAACAACTTTTGATGTATATTCAATTCAAAAGGCATTGGATGTAATTAGATATTTTCAGGGACCAACACCAATTATGAAACTTATATTTACTAGAGATCCAGAATCTGAGGAAAGTGATTATATAGATTTTGTTACATTAAGTTCTAATGCAAAATGGAAATCAGACATAGTATATTTTCCTTTTGAAGCAGCAGATTTTTATGCAATATTTGAAAATCAACGTTTTTCAAAAGTAAGATTTTTTAATTTAAGTTTTGATTATATGGAAGCATTAGTTGATACAGTAGAAGAAATTACTAAATTTTCAAAAGGTGATATTAGAAAAGCAATAAAACTTATTGAGAAACAATAAAGGAGAATTAAAATTATGGCAGTAATTAGTTTATGGAATGAACTTAAAAAGGAAAATGGTCAAACATCTTCTATGGTAGCTATTGCAACATATTTAGCAGTTGCACACAATTATAAAATTTTGGTGATAGATGCTACATTTCATGATAATACAGTTGAAAAATGTTTTTGGAAAATAAAAGAGAATAAAATAGTAAAAAAATTGAATGGTGGTAAGCTTGATATTTCTTCAGGTGCAGAAGGATTAATTAGTGCAGTTTCTAGTAATAAAGCTACCCCAGAAATTATTACAAATTATACGAAGGTAGTTTTTAAAAATAGATTAGATATATTATTAGGTTTAAAAACAGATAGTAGAAAAGAACATGAAGAATCTTTGATGGTATATAAAGATTTAATATCAATAGCAGATAAATATTATGATTATATATTTGTAGATTTAAGTAAGGGATATGAAAAACCAAGCACAGAAACTTTATTAAAAGCTTCAAAACTTATTCTTTATACAATGCCACCTAATCTTGGAAATATAGATCATTATTTAAAATTAAGAGAAGAAGATCCTATAGTTAGTGGTAAAAATGTTCTTCCACTTTTGTCAAAAAGTGATGAATTTTCTGCATATAATGTAAAGAATACAACAAGATATATAAAAGATAAAAATTTAGTTTTATCAGTTCCATATAATGTTAGATTTATGGAATCAACAAATGAGGCTTCAACAGCAGGTTTCTTCTTAAATACTACAATTTCAAAAGTATCATTAGATGTTAATGGTGGATTTATAGGAGAAGTAAAAAGGTCAAGTCAAGCAATTATAGATAAGATAAAAGAGCTTAATAGAGGTATAAGATAAAAGAATAAAATGGAGGACCGTTAGATGAGTATTGCCAATTTTATGATGATGTTTGTAGTACTGGTAATTGTCTTAGTTGCAATAGTACACTCAATAAGAAAAAATAAAAGCGAAGTTGTCGAAAAGGCAGTTGAAGTAGATGATAAAACATATACTTTGGATAAAATGATAAAATTTGTTAAACAAAGATTAGATGAAATTACAAAAATTAATCTTTATGATATTGGTCTTTCAGAAGAAGAGTTAAAAAGAAGAAAGAACAAAAAGTACGAATTGAAAAAAGCGTTAAAAGGTTGTACATATGGTGATGTTAATGATAAAAAGTATGTTAAGGAATTAATATATGATTTACTTGCAAAAGAATATGGCGTTGACGAAACTAACATTTCTATGTCAATTCCTTTTGATATTCCATCATTACTTTCAGCACAAGATAAATTTGACATTTTAATACATGAGTATAAAAAAACATTTAGTTATGAGGCATTAACAGAATTTATAAAAAAATATAATTTAGCAGCATTAAAGTATGTTGCAGGAGAAACTAAGCCTTGCTATGTTATAACATCAGAAGAAATAGATGAAATTTATGAACAAGAGAATTTAACTTTAAGTTTTGTAGATAAATTGGAAGTTGTTGTACAAAGAATTTATCAACAATATAAAGGTTATAGTAGTATTGATGAAGTAAGAGATATGAATATAGATGGTGTATCTGGTGGTGTATCTGGTTTGCCAGAAAGCTTTTTGAGCCAGGTTGCACAAACAGATGGAGATTATTTAAAACAAGCAATGGAAGCAAAAGTTCCTAGAGCATGTGATTCTATATGGATATTCTTTCAAGGTAAATCAATAAGACTTGAATTTTTATCATTCGGAACTGAAAGTGAACTTAAGAGAGTTTGTCAAAATATTTACAAATATAATAACCCTGGTCAGTTGTCTGATACAAATGGTTATAAAATTAATGAAATGAAAGATGGTTCTCGTGTTGTTGTTTTGAGACCTAGTATGTCTGAAACATGGGCATTTTTCGTAAGAAAGTTTGATACTAAAAAAGCTACACTAGAACAGATAGTTCAATTTGAAGGAAAAGAAGAAGCAATAAAACTTTTAAGATTCTTAGTAAAAGGTGCAAGGATCGTTGCTCTTACTGGAGAGCAAGGTTGCCGGAAAGACTACAATGCTTATGGCAATCATTGAAAGTATATATGAAACGATGAACCTTAGAATTCAGGAAACTGCGTTCGAGTTGCACTTAAGAAAAATATATCCTACAAGAAATATTTTGTCTTTACGTGAAACAGAAACAGTTTCTGGTCAGGAAGGTTTGGACGTTCAGAAAAAGACTGATGGTTCCGTTAATATCATCGGTGAGGTTGCAACTGACCCAGTTGCTGCTTGGATGATTCAGGCTGCCCAAGTTGCTTCTAAATTTACATTATTTACTCACCATGCTAAAACATTCCCTAACTTAGTTACAGCTCTACGTAACTCAATGCTTAGAACTGGTGTGTTCAATAATGAAAGAACTGCTGAGGAGCAGGTTGTGCAAGTTTTGAACTTTGATATTCATTTAATTAAAGACTTTAGAGGTAGAAGATATATAGAAAGAGTAACAGAATGTATACCAGTTGAAGAAAAAAATGAATATACATTTGATCATAGAAAAGAGAAAACTTTAGAAGGAAAATTCGATAAGTTTTTTGATAATGCTACTATATTTTTCTCAAAAACAACAAATAGAGAATTATATAAATATCAAAATATATTAGAATTCGTTGATGATAAATATGTTCTTTCAAATCCAATTTCAGAAACTAATATAAAAGAAATGAGATTGAATATGAATGAAACAGATCAAATTGAATTTGATAAATTTTTAGAGCGTAATTGGGGAATAAAACCACCTAAAACAGAAGATTATGGTGAAGTTTCAGGTGAACCTGTAAAAGTTTTGAAGCCAAAAGCAGAGGTAGTAAAAGAAAATGATATGGCAACAGAATTTAAAAATAAAATGAACTTAGAAGCTCAAAATGAAATAAATACAAATTCAAAAAATATTATACCAAAAAATATTGAAAGTCCAAAAATGGATGAAAAACTAACTAATGATGTTGATAAGATTGAAGAAGAAAAACCAAAGAAGAGAGTAATAAAGAATTTATTTGGTGGAAAGAGTAAACCAAAAGAAGATACAGATATGGATAAAACTGATGATGATTTATTTAATAATCCTCCACAGGATAACAATATTCAAAAACCAAATAATAATCCACCAAGAAATAATATGATTAGAAATGAGTTATTAGGTGGATTAGACGTAAACTTCGATTTTGGTGATGATGATGATGACGACGATGATGATGAATAATAAAAATCTTGAAGGAAAGTGAGGTGATTTTCTGTAAACAATGGATTCAATGGCATTTTTAAAGTATTTAATGATTGGTACTGTTGGATTATTTGCAGTGATAGTTATAGCATATATGGCTTTAAGAAAAAAGATGTCTGGTAAAAGTGCAAAATATATTGCTAGACTTACTGAAGGTACTAAAGACCGTGCTTTTAGTATGGAGGTTTTCTACCAAAAATTCTATATATATATGGTTAGAATACCTGGTTTTAAAAGATATGCTTTAAAATTAAGAAGAAGACTTGAAATTATAAACCTAGAGGATGAATATTTAACTAGAAGACAAACATCACAAATTATGTTAAAAGGTTTATTAGTTATAGTTCCTTTAACAACTGCAATAATTTTACTAACTTCTAATAATATAGTTTTGATGGTTGCATTGTTATTATTTGAAATATTCTTCATTGAAACTATTATGGAGGGTATGGTAGATAAAATAGACAATAGATTATTAAAACAACAGATAGATATGTTTGCTGAAATGAGACACGCATTTCATGAAAGTAACATGGTTGAGGAAGCTGTTTATGATGTTGCTCAAAATGACGAATTAGATGTTTCAAGACAAGCAGAAAAAATATATGAAGTTTTAATTTCAGATGACCCTGAAATGGAGCTTGAAAAATATTATGATGTTGCACCAAATAGCTATTTGAAAGAGTTTGCAGGAATTTCATATCTTACTAAAGAGTTTGGTGATAGAAAAGATAAAGATGGTGCATCATTATATTTGAAAAATTTGAATAATATAACTCAAGAAATGCAAATTGAAATTTTGAAAAGAGATAAATTAGACTATGTATTTCAGAGTTTGTCAATGATTGCGATTGCACCAGTTTTAATGATAAACTTTATTAAAGGTTGGGCAGTTTCACAGTTCTCATTTACATCAGCATTTTATAATGGAACTGGTGGTTTTTATGCTCAGGTTGCACTTTTAATATTAACAGTTGTTTGTTATATATTTGTTAGAAAATTGAAAGATAATAATAGTACAACAGTTACTCAAAATGTTGCTAATCCATGGCAAGCAAAATTATATAAGAAAAAATGGATAAAAAAATTTGTTGACTTTTTCATTCCAAAAGATGGAACTAAAGAATATAGAATAGTTACCAGATTGATGAAGGAATCGGCTTCGAAGCTGAAACTAGAATGGTTTTATATAAATAAAATGGCAATTACAGTTGTAGGGTTTGTATTAGGACTGATTGTGTTTGTTATAGCACATAAAATGGAAATAAATTACATATACACTAATCCTACTACAGATTTCGATTTAATGCGGTACAATGTCTGATTCAGAAGAAGAAAATGCTATGCTTGTTACAGAACAAGACAATAAATTTATAAATGCACATATTAATGAACAAGATATAACTGTTGATAAAATGAGAGAATATTTAACAGAAGATGAGTTATATTTAGGTGAAACAGAAGAAGTTATTGATGAAGATGCTGAAAGAATTGCTGGTAAAATTATAAAAATTCAAAAGGCATATTTTAGATGGTATGAATTGTTAGGAGCATGTTTAATAGGATTACTTGGGTATAAAGGTCCAAATTTATTGTTAAAATTCCAAAAGAAAATGAGACAACTTGAAATGGAAAACGAAGTTATGCAATTCCAAACTATTATATTAATGCTTATGAAAATTGAGAGGGTTAATGTTGAAATGATTTTGGAATGGCTTGAAAGATATTCTAATATATTTAGAGACCCTATTTCTAGATGTGTTAATAACTATGAATCAGGTCCATGGGAATCACTTGAAGAATTAAAAAATGATTTAGCATTTCCTCAAATGATTCGTATTGTTGAAAGTTTACAAGCTGCAGTTGAACAAATACCTATTAGAGAGGCTTTTGACGAGCTTGATACAGAAAGAAATTATTATCAAGAAAAAAGAAAAGAATCAAATGAAATATTAATATCAAGAAAATCAATGATTGGAAAATTACTTGGTTTTGCGCCTATGGTTTTACTATTTGTTGGATATTTGATATTACCACTATGTATCATAGGATTGACTTCAATGACTTCAGCATTTGAAACAATGGCGTCTATGGTATAGTAGAAAGGAAAAAAATTATGGAGAATGCATCACATGCTTTTTTGATAGTATTAAGTTCTCTTATTGCAGTTGTTGTAATGTTCTTAATTATATTTGTGTTTAATAATTTAAGAAGTTTACCAGAGGCAGAGGATGAGAGTTTATTAAGAGAAAATAAAACAAAATTTAATGAAAGCTTTTTAGTATATGATAAAGAGTTGATGTATGGTGTTGATGTTCTTTCATGTTTGAATAAAGCTGAGAGTAATAACCAGAGATATGTAAATAATAATTATTATGGTGTTGATACAATTAGTGTAACAAAGGAAGACAGAGAAGAAAATTTAATTAATGTTAAAGTAAAAATAAAAAACCCAATTCAAGAGCAAATAACAGTTTATTATAAAGATTCTGATGGAAAACTTATGGTGTCGCCTACAAAAGAATATAATTATAAACCTTTTGCAGATTCAGCTAAACCTAAATTTCAAATTCCAGATGTAGATTATTACTACTTTGAATCAGAAAATATAATGAAAAAGAAAACCTCAGAATATACGGACATTATATGGGTAAATGACAATATAATTTACAGAAAATTGCAAACACAAAGTTATAGTACTAAAATGGTTGGAGGAGAATATAGTCTTTTAAATGACCCTGGAGATAAAAAAACAGGACAATTATCTGCATTGCTTTCTACAGTAAGTAATGTTGAGCAAACAATTTATCACGATAGCTATCATGGTTATGGAGATTCTAATTGGTATTGTGCAACTTGGAGAACAGCAGTTTATGATTTTAAAACAAGAAAGTTCAAATGTGTAGGTGATGAAATTGAATATAATGAAAATGGATATGTAAAAACATTGTCATTTGAAGAAATTTAATGTTGGAGGAATGCGGATGGAAAATGCAAGTAAAGCATTGATAATTGCGGGTTCTGTATTAATATCACTTGTTTTGTTAGCGTTTTTTGTATTTATGTTTAGAAGTGGAAGCATTATACCAAGAGCTCAAGATCTTCGTGATGAAGCTCAAGCTATAGAAACTTTTAATGCTCAATTTGCGAGTTTTGATACAAAGGAAGATGAAGTCTTTGATAGTGGTTCATTTAATAATAAAACCAAAAGATATATTGCTGCAAGGGAGTTAAATAATATATCAGATGTAATTAGCGTTGCAAATTTAGCAGGTAGTACAAATTATATAAATAATCATGCGTATGATTTTAATGAAAGACTTGAAGTTGGTAATTCTGTTGAGGTAATCATAGATTTACGTGGAAAAAAGGATTTGATAAAATCACAAACAGGATCAACTTATAGATATTATTTAATTGAACCAAATAAAGGTGTGGAAACTAATTTTGTTTATGGAACCACTAGTGAACCAGGTGAAAAAGAAGCAAATGTAGAAATGTTTAATTCAATTTTATCAAATAAAGTTAGTACATATAAATTTTTAGAAAAATTAAGAGAATCTAAAGTAGTTATACATAATAATGTTAATTATACTTTGTTTAGATATTATTTTACAGGTTCTTGTAATGTAAATGAAAAAACACGGTAAAATTGATAGTGTAACATTTAAGTTATGTGAAGATACAGGATTTGACGGTGTAACTGATATAGATAATTAATTTTCTAAAAATTGTTAGTTTTTTTTGATAATTTTTTGTTGAAAAAAAATATTATATATATTATAATAAAAGAGGATTTGAAAATGAAGAAGATTATTGTTTGTATATGTAGTATTTTAGTTATTATATTGGCAATTTTCTTTGGTTGGTTTGTAGATGTAAGCAAAGAAAGAAGATTAACTAAAAATTACAATTTAGAATATGAAACATATACAAAAGATAATATAACAGGTGTAGAACTTACAAGTCTTTTAAATAAAGCTATTAATAATAATGAACAATATTCTATACCTAGAGATGATAAAAATTTCTATATTGCTGATAAAGAATATAGTATAACAATTTTAGTGAAGCTTGTAGATGATGGTAAATTTTATAAAATGGAAGCATTTGAAAAAGCAGGTATCACAAAATTTAATAGTTTATATGGTATGGAATATTTTAAATGTATAGATAAAAAATATCATGAAAATGGTAGAATTTCAGAAATTAGTTTTGAAATTGTAAATTAGTCTTTTAAATTCCTATTTATTACAATAGGGTTTTTATATAATTCTTATAGGAGGAAAAAAGTATGGAAAATGCGTCAAAAGCGTTAATTATAGCTGGAGCTATATTATTGTCAATTTTGATTATAGCACTTGGAGTTTATGTATTTAATATAGCTAGAGGTGCAATGGATACAAGTGCAATTGATGAACTTGCTGTTTCAACATTTAATAGACCTTATGAAGATTATGAAGGTACATGTATTGGAAGTCAAGTAAAACAATTAATCAGTAAAGTTGTTGCTGGTGTAAAAACAAATAAGGGGTCAGAAGAAAAATTACCAAATATAGTTTATTTTGATAAAAGTGCTACTGGAGGAACTCCTTCTAATTTAATTAAGTCAATGGTTCCTGAGGACCCAAGTGATCCTAAACCTCTTAAAGTTGAAGATATGAATAGATTAAGAAATAAAATATCTGAAAGTCATTATTATTATGTAGCTTTTCATTACAATATAGAAACAGGTTTAATTGATTGTGTAGCTATATATTATAAGGAACCTTCAGACGAGATTGAATTTGCCGAAGATTGGTATAATGATGGAGCTGGTGCAGGCGGTGGAGAAGCAGAATCTTAATTGATTTTATTTTTTAATAGTGCTTTAGATTTCTTTATTGTGGATTATTTGTAGGGAGGTATTATGGAGAATTTATCACATGCTTTGTATATGGCTTTCGCATTGTTTGTATTTGTAATTGCTTTTTCATATTCATTGTATATGGTTCATTCTCTAAATAATACTGCCGAAGTTTTAGTTTATAGATTGGACAAAACCAATTATTATGATACATTGCAACTAGATTATTTATTAAATAAGAAAAATGATTTAGGTGAAACAAAGCAATATTCTAAAACTGTTGGGATAGAAGCAATTATTCCGACTTTATATCGCTATTATACAGAAAGTTTTGCGGTAAAAATTGAAGATGAAAAAGGTAATTTAATGCAAGTTTTTGATTCTAATGCAGAACAGGATGTTATGATAGCGACAGAACTTAAAGAAAAATTAACAGATAGACAAAAAGCTTTATTAGATTTGTATGGTCCAGAAAAAGGAGTTGGAAAAGCAAATCCAATAAACTTATACGGAGGTTGCTGGGCTGGAAAAACAGATTTAACAAGAGAAAGAATAGATATGTATATTACTGGGAAAGCAGGGTATTTAAACAATACTTATGTTGATTATAGTCAAAATTTTGAAGGGTTAAATATTTCGGCTGAAGCAGGTGGTACAGTATCAGGAAAAATTTATTTGAATAATTTTAAAAATAGAAAATTTAAAGAGATTTTTACACAGTATTCCTATGAAGGTGATACTATTACAACAGAAGATGACGAATTAATTTCTCTTACAGGTACGCATCAAATAGCGACAAAAATAATTATTATATATCAATTATTACCATTTGAGGAATAAGAAAGGAAATTTATATGAGTGATTCTTTAATTACAATAGTTGCAATTTTTTTAGCGGCGATACTAATGTTTGTATTTCCATTATTGAGTATTGCCGAGAGAAGTGATGATATTGCAGAATTAACAGTACAAACTGCAGTTACAGATTTTGTTGATACTGCTAGAGCTACAGGAAAAATTACTATGGATAATTATAGTAAAATGATTGGAAAAATCGAAGCAACAGGAAATACTTATGATGTTGAAATGGAAGTAAAGGTATTAGATGAAAATGTTGGAAAAAAATCAGCATGGACGAATGGAACTGTAATAGGTGAAAATGTATATTATTCTGTTTATACTTCACAAATCATGAATTATATTTCTTCTATGACAGATGATGGTGATGGGGTATATACTATGAAAGAAGGAGATATTTTTTCTGTTACAGCTAAGAATAATAATAAAACATTATCACAGACTATTAGAGGTGTATTTTACTCTATGAGTGGAAAAGGTACATATCAAATTGCTGCTCAAGCTTCTGGATTGGTTTCTGCAACAGGAACAAACTAAAAAATTAAATTTAAAAATGGGGGCTGATGGATTTTTCATGGCCTCTTTTTGTAGATAAGAAATAAATTGAGGAGGAATTATGAAGCTTCAACATGTGACTATTATATTTGCAATAATTTTCTTGCCAATCATTTTAATAACGTCTTTTTATATTCAACAACAAGTTGATACTTTAAGATTGCAAGAATCATACGATTCTAAACTATTAGATGCAACTCATGATGCTATGATGGCTTTTGAATTAAATACGGCAAATGAAGACTTATCTGCTGTGTCAGATTCTTTAAGAAGTATTATAGAGGCATCTAATAATATATTTTTAAACACTTTAGCTACTAATATGGGTGTTTCTAATGCAAGTAAGTCTTATGTTCAACCATATATTCCTGCTATTTTATATACATTATATGATGGTTATTATATCTATTCGCCTACAAATGCACCAGTTGTTTGTGTGGATAAGTTTGGGCAAACTATAAGTACAGATAGCTACGGAGTAAGTCAAAAAGGATTACCGAAAAATGGAATTGGTTTTTATGAATTTAATCAAGATAGTATAACGTATGATGGAAATACACCAACATTAGCAACAGGTGGTAATACAGTAAATTATAATGATTTAAAGATTAATGGAATTGGTGAAGAATATGGTCAGATATTATATCAAAACAAAGATGGAACATATAGCACAGTCTTACATAGTAGTACGGATAATACAGCAACTTTGTATAAAAAATCATATATTTTGAAATCCTTTGTACCATATTCAGCAACTTATGAATTTGATGACAACAATGTTACAATAAATTATACTCTTGATAATTTTATTACCATTGAAGGAGAAATAGGTGGAGTTTATTTTACAAAATCAGGATATTTAATTTCCAAAAATTCGTTAAAAGATATAAAGGTAGATGGTACTAAACTTGGAAATTGGTATGATTATTCTGAAAAAAATTGGGATACTATGATAGATGGTAATGATAATAATGTAGAATTAACTATAGTGAAGGAGGAAACTCCTGATACGATACTTGCAAGTAAGGATGCCTCACAGGATGTTAAAAATGCTATAAAATACTATATTAAAGCTTATATGTTTTCTAGTTGGGTATATGAAAATTTATCTGGTGTAACACCGATGAACATAAAAAATAGTAATTATGATTTGATTGATATTTCTTCTGATACTATTGATAAAGATGAAAATTTTGGAAAAGATAAAGCTACAGAGTTAGCAGACAAGCTTATGCACGATTTTAGTGATGAAGAAATTGAAATGAATAAACAACCAATATTTGATGAAACAGAAGACCCTGAGGATGCTGAATCAAAATTTGTTTTGCATAAAAGAGATGTAGTTAGAAATTCTATTACATATAATTTAGCATTATCTGTTGTTACATATACAGAGATGTCTAAAACAGTTGAATATAAATTGCCAATTTTAACTCAGGAAGAATGGGATAAAATATTATCAAATGTTTCAATTTTATCTTTTATGCAAGGATTGCAATGTGGGTTAAAGATATATAATGATTATGCTATTGTTTCTAGTACAAATAATGAGATTACGGTTATTCCAAATGAAATTTATTATGTTCCAGAAGAATATACACTCGAAGATGGTACTACAATTGCTGTAGATATGGAAAAAACAGTTGACAATGTTCCAATGGCACATAGGATAGATTGTCCAGATTTGCCAGCATCTAATAATAATAATTATTTTTCATTCAAATCGAAAGAGATAAAATATGATAAATTGTTTAGTAAAGAAGCTGGTTCGGTTTATGTTTATGATCATAAAGTTTATACAGATTATAATTGTTTGGTAAATTCAAATTATATGAGTGTAAAAGATGGCATACGAGGTAATATGAAAATATTAGAAGCCATTAGTGAAGATGAGAATAAGCTGAGGGCATATAGAGTAGCTGTTGCAAAAGAGAGGAATAATTTGTTTAAATCTGTTGCACATAAAGAAAATTTAGGATATGAAATAACAAATCTAGGTCATGGTGGTCACGGAGAGAAAATTACACAAGAGGGAGATATTGATGTTGATAGTTCATTATGTATAAAGAAAATTTTAAAAGTTCAAATAGTTTTTGATAAAATAAAAAATGAAGAATATGGAGTTTATTATGATAATATTACGGTATCATTAAATGGAGATGATGATTTGGCTTATACAAAACAAGGATTTCCTATTAACTCTGAAGAAACTATTTTAACTCTTGAATTTGCAAAAGATTTTATAGGAACTACTCCAAAATATGACAAGACTGTAAATAAAATTCATATAAAAATGGATCATGCAACGGAATTTGAAGTAAAATCTGTAAGAATTTATTATAAATAATTATAAAAAATTAAAAAATGGTTATTATAATTCTTATGAAAAATATAAGAAAAGTAATAATCATTTTTTGTTTATTAATTTTATATGCGTATTTTATTAATGTATATAATTTTCCATCTAACATTATTATTTACGGTGAAAATCAGTTAAATTATAGACTTTGTCCATTTTTAAGTTTAAGAGGTGAAACGAAAACTTCTGCTTCAAAGGAACAATTTGTAAAATATGATTTGAATTTGAGTTTAGGAAATATTGATTTAAAACAAGTTGAACTTACAATAGCAAATGATATTAAATTAGTACCAGTTGGAAAAATGATAGGTTTGAAATTATATTCTGATGGTGTGATGATAGTTGGATTTTCACGGAATTGAAGATATAAGTGGAGATATTGTAAATATTTCGAATTCAAGTGAACTACAAGAAGGTGATAGAATAATAAATATTGACGGCACAGAAATAGTAGAAATTCAGGATTTAAGAGAAATGATAGAAAAAAGCAATGGAAATCAAATGAATATGAGGGTAATTGGAGTAAATCGGATTGGAAAGGCAGGTAGCGGTTACACCAATAAATACAGGTAATAATGGTTATAAATTAGGTTTGTGGGTAAAAGATGCTGCAACAGGAGTTGGAACAATTAGTTTTTACAATCCTGAAAATGGAAAATTTGCTAGTTTAGGGCATGGAATAGTAGATAGTGATACTGGTAATTTTATTCAAATAAAATATGGAGAAATAACTAATACAGATATTGTTTCTATAACTAAAGGAATGGCAGGAGCTCCAGGAGAAGTAAAAGGAATAATAAAAAATGAAGAGGTAGTAGGTGAAATTACTGAAAATACGGAATTTGGTCTGTTTGGAAAAATTAATAATTTAGAATTATTGAATAATGAGTTTAATAGTGAATTTGATGTTGGAATAAGAAGTGAATTGCATGAAGGAAAAGCTAGTATTTTGAGTGATATAGATGGTGAAGAAAAAGAATATGAAGTAGAAATTAAAAAAATTTATTTGAATAATAATTATGATAATAAAAGTTTTGTGATTGAAGTTACAGATGAAGATTTAATAAATGAAACAGGAGGAATTATTAGAGGATTATCTGGAAGTCCTATTTTACAAGATGGTAAGCTTGTTCGGAGCTGTTACAAATGTACTTGTTTCAAATCCTAAAATTGGATATGGAGTTTTCATTGATTTAATGATTGAAAATCTTTTTTAGAATAGTGATGTAAAACTTAAATAAAACTATGTATTTTTTTTTTAGTTTGTGATATAGTTAAAAAGTAATTAGAATGATGTACGTAAATAAAGAATTTAAAATATAATAAAATAAGAAATTTATTTAACTAATAAGGAGAGATTTAACGTGGAGTTTGAATTAGAAAGTTTAGATGGATTTAAAATTATACATTTTATAGGAATTGGCGGAATCAGTATGAGTGCAATAGCAGAATGTTTAAAAACATGGGGGTATATTGTTACAGGTTCAGATTTACATTCAAGTGAAATTACTGATAAATTGATAAAAGATGGAATTAATGTAACAATTGGAAGCAATCCAGATATAGCCAGTAAAGCTGATTTAATTATATATAATGCAGCAATTTCTGATACTGATCCAGAAATTCTTATAGCTAAAGAAAAAAATATACCTATTATAAGTAGAGGAAAGTTTGTACGGTTTTTTAACTAAAAAATATAAAGAAGCAATTTGTATAGCTGGAACTCATGGAAAAACAACAACTACTTCTATGATAGCATGTTGTTTTTTGGAGGCAGAACTTGATCCATCAATTGAAGTTGGAGCAATTTTAAATAAAATTAATGGAAATTATCGTATAGGAAGTTCAGATTATTTTATATTGGAATCTTGTGAATATAAAGCTAATTTTTTAAATTTTTTTCCAAATACAGCAGTAATTTTAAATATTGATAATGATCATTTAGATTTTTATAAAACTTTTGAAAATGTCATAAAAACATTTAAAAAGTTTGCAAATTTAGTTGATGAAAATGGTTTGCTAGTTGTAAATGGTGATGATGAAAATTGTATTAATTTAAAAGATGATACTAAAGCAAAATTTATTACTTATGGTATTGAAAATAAAAAATCAGATTATATTGCCAAAAATATTGAATTTGATAATAATGGTTTTGCAAAATTTGATGTTTATAAAAATAATGAATTTTTTGAAAATATTACTTTATCAGTTGCTGGAAAGCATAATGTTTTAAATAGTTTGGCAACAATTGCTGTATCAGATTATTACAAAATTAGTAAAGAAAAAATAAAGAAGGCTTTAGCTGAATTTACAGGAGCATCTAGAAGACTAGAATATAAAGGAAAATTTAATGGCATAAGTATTTTTGACGATTATGGTCATCATCCTACTGAAATTTTAGCAACTGCAAATGCAGTAAAAAATAAAAAATATAATAAATCATGGGTTGTTTTTCAGCCACATACTTACAGTAGAACGAAAGAGCATTTGGATAAATTTGCAGAAGTATTAACAAATTTTGATAATATTATAATAACTGACATTTATGCTGCAAGGGAGAAAGATATTTATGGTGTTTCTTCAAAAGATTTAGTAAATAAAATTATTGAATTAGGAAAGCCAGCTGAATATATAAGTGATTTTAAAAAAATAGTAGAGTTTTTAAAAGAAAATGCAAAAACAGGAGATATTATTGTTACTCTAGGAGCTGGAACGGTTACAGAGATAGGTCCTATGATTTTAGAATGAATATAGTATTTTTCTATTATAAAAAATATGTAAAATTTAGGTGGAAAAAAAAGATTAATGGCGAATAATATAAATGTACATATATATTATATGTATAAACAAAGAGAAAGAGGTGCTAGAAAACAATGGAAATCACAGATGTACGTTTAAGAAAAGTAAATTCAGAAAACAGAATGAAAGCTGTTGCTTCTGTAACATTCGATAATGAATTTGTTATTCATGACATTAAAGTTATCGAAAGTCAAAATGGATTATTTATGGCTATGCCTAGTAAAAAAACTCCAAATGGAGAATTTAAAGATATAGCTCATCCAATCAACAAAGATACCAGAGAAAAAATTCAAAAAGCAATATTAGAGGCTTATGAATCTCCTGATGCTGAAATAGCAGAGGAAGAATAATTTGATATTTTAATTGATAACAAGGACGGGATTGCATTTTTTGCAATCCCGTATGTTGTTTTATAAATTAAGTTGCAAAAAAAATATATGTTTTATGAATGAGCTTCGTGGGGACCGACTAGCTACAGTATGTTAAATTTTATGTTCTACAGAATATTAAAATTTTACAGACTGTGCGTATGTTGGGATAATGAATAAAACATATATTTTTATTTAATAACTAAAAAAGCTTTAATATATTTTTTCAGTTATTCTCCCCATTTAAGAAAATGTAATTCACTAACGTTTATAACATTTTCTAAAACGGTCCCCACAAACCATAACTTAGAAAATATATTAAAGCTTTTTGAGCGTATATAAAACACCGAAACTTAATTATAAAAACAGTTGACAATAAAGCATTTTGCTGATATAATTTTATACGTTAAAAAACACATGTGTATTTAGTTTAAAATTGTGCTTAAAATATTTAAGTTGTTTTAAATGTTTAAAAATATGCAGAGGAATAAAACAAATAAGGAGGAATTTAAAAATGGCAGTAGTTGCAATGAAACAATTACTTGAAGCAGGTGTTCATTTTGGACATCAAACAAGAAGATGGGATCCTAAAATGGCTGAATATATTTTTCAAGCAAGAAATGGAATCCATATTATTGATTTACAAAAAACATCTAAAAAATTAGATGAAGCTTATGCTTTTGTTAAAGAGCAATCAGAAGAGGGAAAAACAGTTCTTTTTGTAGGAACTAAAAAACAAGCACAAGATTGTATTAAGGAAGCAGCTGAAAAATGCAATATGTACTATGTTGATCAAAGATGGTTAGGTGGAATGCTTACAAATTTCAAAACAATACAAGGAAGAGTTAAAAGATTAGCTGATTTAGAAGAAATGTCTCAAGATGGTACATTTGATGTATTACCTAAAAAAGAAGTTATACTTTTAAAGAAAGAAATGGAAAAATTACAAAAAAATCTTGGTGGAATTAAAGAAATGAACGAAATTCCAGGAGTTCTTTTTGTTGTTGATCCTAAAAAAGAAAGAATAGCTGTATTAGAAGCTAGAAAATTAGGAATACCAGTTGTTGGTTTAATAGATACTAACTGTAATCCAGAAGATGTTGATTATGCTATACCTGGAAATGATGATGCTATAAGAGCAGTAAAATTAATAGCTGATGTTATAGCAAATGCTGTTATAGAAGGTAGACAAGGTGTTGATGGAGAAGTTTCTGAAAGTGTAGAAGAGTCTTCAGAAGAAAATGAAGAATCAAAATCAATGGAAGAAGTTGTAGCCGAAGAAGAGAGCGAAGAATAAATATAGGGAGGTTATTTTATTATGATAACTGCAAATATGGTAAAAGAGTTAAGAGAAAAAACAGGTGCTGGAATGATGGATTGCAAAAAAGTTTTATCAGAAACTGATGGAGACATGGAAAAAGCATCTGAATTATTAAGAGAAAGAGGAATTGCAAAAGCAGCTAAGAAATCAGGAAGAGTTACAGCTGAAGGTTTAGTTAGTAGTTATATATCAAATGATAAAAAAATAGGAGCAATTGTTGAAGTTAATGCTGAAACAGATTTTGTTGCTAAAAATGAAGATTTTAAAAGCTTTGTTAATGATGTAGCTCAAATAGTTGCTAATACAAATCCATCTGATGTAAATAAACTATTAGAAGAAAAATACTTAGAAACAGGAAAAACAGTTCAAGAAGTATTAACAGATAAAATTGCTACAATAGGTGAAAATATGACAATTAGAAGATTTGTTAGATTTAAAACAGATGGTTTAGTTGAAAGTTATATACATGGTGATGGAAAAATAGCTGTTTTGGTTGAATTATCTAAAGGAGATAGTACAACAGCTAAAGATGTTTGTATGCAAATTGCAGCATCAAAACCAGAATATGTTTGTGAATCAGAAGTTCCAGAAGATGTTGTAAATAAAGAAATGGAAATTTTAAAAGCACAAGCAATGAATGAAGGAAAACCTGCTGAAATAGCAGAAAAAATGGTTAAAGGTAGAATTGGAAAATTCTATGGAGAAATTTGTCTATTGAATCAACCATTTGTTAAAAATCCAGATCAAAAAGTTTCAGATTTATTAAAAGCAAATAATAGTGAAGTTGTAAAATTTGCTAGATTTGAAAAAGGCGAAGGAATTGAGAAAAAAGAAGAAAACTTTGCTGAAGAAGTTATGAAACAATTAAAATAAAATTAAAAAATGAGTGAATTTTTTTCACTCATTTTTTAGATTATAGGAGGAAAAAATGTTATATCCAGAACCTTTAAAAACAGGAGATGTTATTGGAATTACTGCAATGTCTAACGGAATAATAGATGAAACAGATTGTTTAAGAGCTAATAATGCTAAAAAAAATTTAGAAAAAAGAGGTTTTATAGTTAAAGAAACAAAAAATGTTAGAACACATGTTAATGCTAGAAGTTCTAGTAAAGAACAAAGGGCAAAAGAGTTTATGGAATTATGGAAAGATGAAAAAGTAAAATCTATTATTATAGCAGAAGGTGGAGATTTTTTATGTGAAGTATTAGATGAATTAGATTTTGATGAGCTAAAAAAATACAAACCTAAATGGGTACAGGGTTATTCAGATGTTACTAATTTAAGCTATGTATTTACAACAAATCTTGATATAGCAACAATTTATGGTCCTACATATAAAAGTTTTGGAATGGATGAATGGCATATTAGCTTAGAAAACTCAATAAAACTTATGAGAAAAGAGGAACTTGTTCAAAATTCTTATGAAAAATGTGAAGAATTTAAAGGATGGGATAAAGAAAATAAGAATCCTTATTCAGGTTATGATTTAACGAAAAATGTAAAATGGGTTAATCTAAATGGTGAGGATGAAATACAAGTTTCTGGAAGATGTATTGGTGGATGTTTAGATGTTATTGCAGAATTAATTGGTACAAAATATGATAAAACAAAAGAATACATAAAAAAGTATAAAAATGATGGAATTATATGGTTTTTAGAAATATTTGAAGCTAGTACACCAGATGTATATAGAAAATTATGGCAAATGAAAAATAGTGGATATTTTGAAAATTGTAAAGGAATAATATTTGGTAGACCACTCATAATAAGAGAAGATTATGGATTATCATATTATCAAATGATAAGAGATGCTTTAAAAATTACAAATATTCCTATAATTTGTGATATTGATATAGGTCATGTTGCACCTCAAATTCCAATAGTAACAGGTTCTATATTGAAAATAATGTCAAAAGATGGAAAAGGAAATATTAAAAATATTGACAAATTATAAGTTTTGTTATATAAATTATATATCAAATAATTTTTTAATATTATACATTGTTTTGCATAATATTAAATGAAAGGGGATTTTAATGGAAGATAATGAAAACAATAACAACAATTTTAGTGATAACAATAATAGTGCTAATAATGGTACTGTTGAAAACAATGCGGTTACTAACAATGTTGTTGAAAATAATGTTACTTCAAATTCTACAAGTTCTACAAATAGTAATTCACAAAGTTCATCAAATGCAGTTGTAAGTTCAATAAAAGCTAAAAAAGGATTAATTTTAGGTATTATATTTATTATTATAGTAGCTATAGTAGTATCTGTTTTATTTATTGGAAGTCCAAAAAGTGCTGTAAAAGATTTATATGCTGCAATGAATTCTAAAGATATTAGAAAAGTAGTTAAAAAGATGGATTGGGTTGGTTATGCAGCTTTATCAGATTTAGACGAAGATGACTATGAAGATTTCTGGGATAAATATGAGGAAATTGAAGATAGTGATGAATATGATGAAATTAAAGATAGAATTGAAGAAGCTTTAGAAGATGAAGATACAATTGAAGATATTAACGATTCAATGGAAGATAGTGATATTAAATTCAAAGTAAAGAAATTTAAAAAGGTAAAAAAAATAACAAAGAACTTATGGGAAGTAAGAGCTCAAATTGAATCAAAAGAAGATGGTGATAAAGACACAAATACATCTTCATACTATGTTATGAAAAAAGGTGGAAAATATTATATAGTTGGTGCTGATGTTTTAGATTCATTAAACTATATGTTTTAATAAGTGCTTAAATTGAAATGTCCTGAAATACTTGATATTTCAGGACATTTATAGCTTTATAATATTTGCTTGATATTAGGAGGAAAACGAATGGAAGGAAATGAGGATAATAAAAATTTAGAAGAGGAACCAGTTGTCATTCCAGAGCAATTAGATGATGATGAGTTTGAAAAAGAAAAAGAAGAATTAAAAAAGAAGAAAAAGGAAGAAAAATTAAAGAAAAAAAATAAAGAACCCGAATATGATGAAGAAGGAAACATCATTGTACCAAAAAAGAACAAGAAAAAAACAGTAGCTATAATAGTTGTAATTTTATTGATTCTATCTGCAATTGGTGGATTAGCAGCATTTTTTATAATTAATATGAATAAACCAGAAAATGTTGTTTTAGATTTTGCTACTTATTTTTCAAATGGACAATGGGAAGAATTAGCAAATAGTGTTGATATGAGAGGATTTTATACACTTTTAGTTACTGATGAAGAAAAATATACTGAATTTGATGAGAAGTATAAAAATATTGAAAAAGAAGAAAATTATTCAGATTTTAAAGAATTCTTGGAAAAAGTAGAAGGCGATAGAGTAAAAATATTGAAAGAATTTTTTAAAGATTATAAAATGTCAGTAGATGAAGTAAGATCTGTAGAAAAAATAGAAAACACAGAATCTTTAAACAAAATTCAGGTAGTTCTAACTATGAATTTAGGAGATGAAAAAAATACTGATATTTATGATGTATATGTTGCAAAAATTGGTGATAAATATAAAATTGTTGGAGGACAATTTGCTTTAATGGTTGAAGTTGCTTATGAATATTATCAATATCAAAATCAATCAACACAACCAGTGGAATAAATAGAATTAATAGTTTGAATAACTTATAATTTTTTCCATATCTTCTGGTAATTTTATAGTGAATGTTAATATTTTTTTAGAAATTGGATGTATAAATTGAATATGAAAGGCATGTAATGCTTGTCTATTTATAAGATTAGTTTTTGTGCCATATAGAGTGTCGCCTAGTAAAGGGTGGCCTTTATATTTTGCGTGTAATCTGATTTGATGAGTACGTCCAGTTTCTAAAGTGAATTCTACCAAACTCATGTTATTTTCTTCTTTTAAAACTTTAAAATATGTTTTTGCAAATTGACCATTAGGGTTAATTTCACGTTCAATAATGCTATTTTTTTTTCGTGCGATAGGTGCTTCAATAAAGCCTTCTTTAGTGTCAAAAATTCCAATTAAAATACCTAAATATTTTTTGGTGAATTTTGAAGATTGCATTTGTTTAATTAATGATTCTTGTATATATTCATTTTTAGCAAAAATAACAAGACCAGAAGTATCTTTATCTAGTCTATTTACAATTCTTATTTTTTTATTCAAATTTATTTGATTAAAATAGTATTTAACACCATTAGAAAGACTATTTTCATAGTAGTTTAATGATGGATGGACAGGCAAAAATGGAGGTTTGTTTATGATTAGTAGAAAATCGTCTTCGTAAATAATATCTAAATCCATTTTAGTAGGAATAATATTATCAGAAGATTCTTCGTAATCTAAATAAAATTCAATGACGTCATGTAAAGATATTTTTTCAGTAACTTTTGCAGTATATGTATTTTTAAAAATTAATTTTTTATTTTTTAATTTACATAATAGTCTATCAGACATTTGAAAATGCTCTTTTGCAACTTGTTTTATGTTTGTAAATTTATTATCTTCATTTATATATTTTAAAATCATTTTTTGTTCCTTTTTATATATTTTGAGTTTTTGCACTTTTTAATACACCATTTAAGTTGTGAAAAATATATGTTTTATTCATTATCCCAACATACGCACAGTCTGTAAAATTTTAAAATTCTGTAGAACAAAAAATTTAACAGACTGTAGCTAGTCGGTCCCCACGAAACTCATTCATAAAACATATATTTTTCATAACTTAGGAGGTTTTAATTTAAAATGCAAAAACTCAAATTTATATTTTAAATTATTTCTAAAATTTCTTTTGGAAGAAGATTTGATACATCCTTTCCATTTTGTAATAATTCAATTACCATACTAGAACTTAATGCACCAAGACGACCAGCTCTAACATATATGGTATCGATATTAGATATTTCTTCATTAATTAGTGCAATATTTTCTTCATAATCATAATCCATTCCATTTCTAATACCTCTAATTAGAAAATTTGCATTATTTTCTATTGCACAATCAACTGTAAGGTTTGAATAGGTAATAACTTGTATATTTGTAAGCTTTTCAGATTTTAAAACTTTTTCAATTGCTTCTTTCATAATGTTTTTATCAAATTTTCTTTTTTTAGCAGTATTAACACCAATACCAATTATAACTTTATCAAATATTTGTGCGGAAACTTTTATTACATGTAGATGTCCATTTGTAAATGGATCAAAGCTACCAGCATAAAATCCTATTTTCATATATCAGTCCTCGTAATATGGTTATATTAGCATATTCTTTCTTTTTAATTTTTAAAAATTATATCATCATTATATTGAAATGTAAATTGTTTGCTTTAAATTTTGGTATTTTTTATGCGAAATGCAATTAAAAAGTATTGCATTTTGTACTGAAGTGTGTTACAATATTTTTATCAAATTTTTTTAAAATCATTGGTTTATTTCAAACCAAAAAATCCAAAAAAATTAAAATTTTAGAGAAGTACAAATTAAAATTTAAGTATTAATTTAATATATGAGTTATGAAAAATATATGTTTTATGAAGTTGTTTTGTGGGAATCAGCTAGCTACAGTCTGTTAAATTTTATGTTCCACAGAATTTTAAAATTTTACAGACTGTGCGTTGTTGGGAGTACGAATAAAACATATATTTTTATAACCATAAAAAAATTGAAACTAAAAAAATACATTGCAATGGAGGGAAAAAATATTGAAGAAAAATGAAATTAAAAGAAAAATATTAAAACCAACAAATGATTACATATTTAAAAGATTGTTTGGATATAAAGGAAATGAGGATATATTAAAGGGACTACTAAG